>MHBG01000067.1:15356-15992 GCA_001804785.1 Lentisphaerae bacterium GWF2_45_14 | reverse complement strand
GAATGACGTTTCCTGATCAAACGGGGAAACGGCAATACCATCTCTTCTTATTTTATCAAGGTATTCGGAGAGAGCCGTCCGGGTTTTCCACAGGAGAGCCCCGTATTCGGAAAAAGGCTGCTTATCCATCATCAGCTCCCTGCTTTCTTCATCAACCATTGCCAGCGCCAAAAGAGCAACCGCATTTACATATATGTTGAATATCTGTCCCTGCTCCTTCTGAATCACATTGGGCCTTTCATAACTGATCCTCAAGGTCATTTCCACTCTCGGGATATTTATCTCGGCCAGGACAACCACGCTCTGGGAAAACAAGTTATAGAGTCTGCTAAGTTCGCTTGAGCCGACTTCGATCAATCGGTTGTTTTTGTTTTTGTCCACGAGCCGGATCAACTCATCGCCCAGCACTAGAGTATTACCGTCCTTTTTCCTTATAAAGCCGCAATTTATCAGAGTACTTGAAAGATGATGAATTGCCGGAAGCTTCTGTCCCATTTTCTCCGCTATCTGAAGAAGCTTTATTCCATTCTCGGCATCTCCCACTATTCTCAACATCTCTGCGGCTTTCAGAACCGACTGTATATGACTACGACTTGACATCTTCATCCAGCTTTAGCATTGTTAAAGTTTAATTTA
>MHBG01000067.1:15010-15329 GCA_001804785.1 Lentisphaerae bacterium GWF2_45_14 | reverse complement strand
GATTCTTGTCAATAGCTTTTTTGAATGAAATCATCATTTTGCTATATATTGCAGATAAGGGTGATAATTGCTCGGGATTTCGTCCGCTTCGCGGCCGACCAGGAATTTCGTTGCTGGATCCCGCCCCGGTACGACCGGGAAGAATATTTTAAGCGACCCAGAGGGTCGGGGAATTAAACCCCAACAGATTAAAGTTTGGGTAATGACTGTTGCAGGGAAATAATGAGTCGCAAGCAAATCGGCTAATTCATCATTTATCCACCATTTTAGGGTTTCAGAAAAACAAAACAGAGGTTTGTTTTTTAAAGATGCTTGAGCA
>MHBG01000067.1:0-14979 GCA_001804785.1 Lentisphaerae bacterium GWF2_45_14 | reverse complement strand
AACTATACTCTATTATTGTTATTTCGAGCTTGAAAAAGAGACTTGAAACGTACGTTGATGTTTTGCCGACTGCGCTAGCGCCTGCCTTGAAAAGGCATTTTAGAGCCAGATTTTGTTTTTCATCACTGTAAAATTGTCAAAGAACACCCAGACGTTCAAGTCCAGTAAAAGTATTTTCAAAATTATATAAAATAAACCGTTATTTTTTAGCTGTCCGCACAGTTCATGTATTGACACACAAAGAACAATCATATATATTCATTACAGGAACATTACATAATAGTGAGAAAAAATGAAGAATAAAGCAGTAATCGCATTCGGATGCCACAACGACGACATAGAAGCCAGATGTGGCGGCGCACTCGCCGAATTTGCCGATCAGGGCGCTTCGACTTATTATGTTCTTATGAATGACGTCCAGCAGCCAGCCGCTGCGGAAATACTCGGGGCTGAAGCAATCGCACTCGGCTATAAAGGGTTCTGGTCGCCGCTGGAATATGGGGACCCGCTTTACATCAGAGAAAACTCAGAAAAATTGAAGAATGATATTCAGAAGCTTATCATCGACAAAAAAGCGACACTCGTACTTACACACGATATCGACGACCACCATCCGGATCACTATACTATGTCCAAGTGCGTATATCTTGCAGTCATGGAACTCGTAGTCAAAAATAGTTTTGATGGCGAAATATGGTTCTGGGAACGCGGCGGTTGTGCTGGAAATTTCATGTATAAACCCGATATCGGGATAGATGTAAGCCGTCAGATGGAAAGAAAAAATGAAGCATTGAAACAACACGTCAGACAACTCCAGAAAGCACCAGTATTACTTCAACAGTTATGGAAGCGCGGAAGGCGCTGGGGCAATATATTCGGAGTCGAATTTGCAGAAGTATTCAAGGTTCTAACGGCAAAAGAAATAATGGACAGGGAAACATTGCATCTGGACGATACTGAATGGGAAGACCCCGCTTCGTTCGAAAAACGCTTCGGGATCCCCAGCCCTGATGTATCATGGCTGACAGAAGAGTGACGATATATGAATACAGTCAAATACAAAACGATTGAAGAACATCTTCAGTTCCTCTACGACTTTGTGTTGCTGATGCTTTTTTATGCATCCGCGCACAAAGCGCAAAATGTAGGAAAAGATATTAAAAAAATCATTTCCGAAAACACTATGCTTCTGGAAATCTGCAGGACTGACGCATCCGAAAAGGTGAATATTCTTGATATTTTGGCTGAAGTGAATGAGAAAGGTGGAAACAGACCGGAAATATTTGAAACAACGGCATTCCCCATGTTAAAAAAGCAATTAGACCAAATTGTGCAGACCGACTATGAGGAAAATCTCGAAAAACCTCGCCTGAAAGGATTCAATGCCGGAAGTCTGAAATACGATCCGCCCATTCCATCACTACCGGCAAATCATTGCAATTTTCATATATGCAACGCGATTGCTCCGAAATCCATATTCGAAGATGAAACTTACCTTCCTGAATGTTTTCTGTCACTTATGGATAAAAGCGAAAAAGAATATGCCTACGATACGCTGAGGACATTCACCTGGCTCAACGCCCATCCCGCCTGGCTGAGACTATTTCCAGATGAATGGCAGAATAATCTAGGAACTCATCATCCGGGGGGATTGAATAATCTAGGAATATGGGGACAAGTCATCAATGCAAAAGGACTATTTAATGAAAAAGCAGGATCATTCATAAGAAAAAATCTCGAATTCCAATATAAACCAAGAGCTTCGCATTGCTCGTTTGAAAATATGAGGATACATTTGGAAAAGCTATTGAAAGGAAATAAAAATGTCCTCATATCCTAAATACGTCATTCTGAAAAACAAACTCCTTGAAAAAATAAAATCCGGCGTTTTCACAGATGGAAAACTCCCTCCTCTGACAAAATTATCGGCACAGTACAAAATCAGCCTGATAACCGCACAGAAAGCCGTAAAGCTCCTTGAGAAAGACGGTGTGGTCACCTGTCACGCAGACAATAGAGGCACGGTCATAGATCAGAACAAAACAGCATTTCTGAAAGGCTCATTCGAATTCAATCCGTTCAAGGACATAAACGTATTCAACGAGAGAAAAATAAAAATACGCTATTTCAATTCCGAATATACCCATGGAAACAAAACCGGATGGGATGAAATAAAGAACTCGTTTCAAAGACGCTACCCATGGATAGAGCTTGAAAATATTTATGCCGCAGAACTTGAAAATTCAATGAAAAGCGATGTAATCCAGATCCAGGGCCGGGACATGGGACACTGGATTAGAAAGGGTACAATATTTCCGCTGGACGATTTCATAGACGGGGATGAGCCGTGGCTCAATGAACTTCACTCCGCAGGAACTACATCATGCAAAAACAACGGCAGATTTTATGGTTTGCCTCTGGCATTCTCTATTCCGCTGATATACCTCAGAGAAAAGGCAGATGCTGCAAAAATCAGTGAATTGGACGGCTTCGAAGATTTATTGAAGAACCTTGTCAAGCAGAACTCGGGAATACAGTTTTCAATCGGAGCATGGTCTTTCTGGTCACATTTTATAGGCGAGGCCAAAAATTTCCTCAAAAAAGAATACGACAGACAGCTTATCAGATCGCTGGAAATCCTTAAATACCAGAATAGCCCAGTAGCAACGCCTTTTTCAGAAGAGTTCTTCAAAAGACACGGAGGGATGTTCTGCGCATATTCCGGTACAACTATGCCATTTATGAAATATCTTAAAGACTATCATGCCTATTTCATGCCACTGACGCCGGACGGAATTAATATATTCGCCCCGCTCCTGAGTTGTATAAACAGTTTGTCCCAACACAAAGAAGAAGCATTCCTCTTCATAAAGTACGCATCATCTCAGGAAGCCCAGAAAATACTCTCCGCCAATAACTCATGTTTTCCGTTCCATAATGAATTTCTGGGAAGAAATTTATTCAGGCCGGAACACCAAGCTATCGAAAACGCCATTCCGAAATTTCTAGATAACGCGAAACTCTTTGACACTTCATCAAATTTTCTCGGAATCACATATGAAAACATCATAAATCCATCGATCAATAAGTTTATTGACAACTCAATATCTGCACAAAGCGCAATTTCTTATATGCGGAAACGACTCAGAGAACTTTTCGAAGTTTACTTAAGAATAAAAGACAAGTAACCAACAGGAGTAAATATGATAGCTAAAAAAATCATCAGAAGGATTTCAATTGCTGCTCTGGCCTTCGCAAGTTTCAGTCTTCCGGCACAAAGCAATAAAGGCATCCCAATACTCAACGGAGATTTCGAAAAAACCGGACATTGGAGCATTCAAAAAACAAACGCTGAAATCAGTACAGAAAAGGCTCATTCCGGACTACAGAGCATGAAGCTCACAACAACTGGAAGCGGATATGAAGGATTCGCCTATTCCGGCAATCCCGCCATTAAGTGCCGGGCCGAAACGAAATATAAGCTTAAGTTTTTTATCCTCAAAGAATCCAGCAATAAAACAATCACAGCAAGGATAAGGCTCCGCAAAGGAAAGAAATTTATCGATCAACAGTATTCCGTTCTTACCCGCATATCTGAAGGAACTTCGAATAAATGGAAAGAGTACATTCTTGAATTTACAACATCACCGGAGACCGACAACATCATTCCCGATTTTTATTTCATGAATGCTAAAGATTCTGCATATATTGATGACGTTTCGATAGAATATATTGCACCGGCTCCATTTATAAATTCAACGTTCTTCAAAGACTACCTGAAAAAGAAACTGCTGGATGAAAACTACACCCTGATAGAGCAAAATAATAAACTGATTGCTCAAAAAGATGGATACACAAGCTATTATTCAATAAATCCCGAGGGAAAATATATGAATATTGATGACGCATTAATGCGTGCCAAGCTCGGCGCGGAGGTAAACAAATTGAATTATAAGCAGGAGCATATCCTGATTGGCGTCTCTCTTTACGGTTACGCAATAGAAAAACGAGCAAAAGAACTCGGCATGGAAAAATGGGATTACATCTCAAAAATTTTTGATGATCTGAAATCGCATAGTATGAATACCATCTACTATGGCAATACCGGAGGAAATCAGGAGGAAATCCGTAAAATAACAACCCTTGCAGAAGCAAGAGGCTTGAAACTCATAATGCAAATAAGCCCGGCTTATTACCGCTGCACGGAAAAAGAATTCAGGGACGCCCCGGAAAAAAGACGCAAGAATTATGAAAATATAAATCTGCCGTTTGTAAGAGACTTCATCCCGCAGATGAAAAATAATAAAACAGTCCTGGCCTGGAGTATAAAAGAAGAGACCAGAAAAGAATATGCCGCAGAGATAGCTGAATATTACAATGAACTCAGAAAATTGGATCCGACACACCCGATACTCATATGCCACAACAATATTGACGCCGCTGAAAATATGCTACCTCCATATCCTGACATAATGGGATTTGACAGATATTACTATAGATATGTATTCGGAGAATTATCATACCTCAGAACCCCTTCAAGCGCAATTGAAACTCTTATAAAGCAGGCTTCGGAGTTCTACCAGGCAAGTCTCAAGTATAAAGCACCCTTCTTTTACTATCTGCAGGGAGTCTCAACCGCAGTAGTAAATACGGACATGAACGAGTCCCTCAATATCCAAATGAGCGACAATGCCCTTAAGCGCGGATGGACATTCAACAAAGTAACGGAAAAATGGAGCGGATGGGCTCGTTACTATCCACCTAAATATTGCATGAAACTGCAGGTATGGGCAGCTCTTGCCATCGGAGCAAAAGGCGTAATCTGCTATAACTACGGCGAACCGGCATGGGGAAAAATCAAAGCATGGCCTCCTGAAAATACAGGAATCGACAGCAATGAATATACACTGGCGTTCAATACAGAAGGAAACTTCACCCCTCAGTGGGATGAGTACGGCGAAGCAGCAAAAGAGATAAGCAGATTTTCATCACTGATAGTAAATATCAACAAGAGGGTGATAAATATTGCCACCGCTAATAATCCGAATATTCTGCTCGGAACATTTCAGGAAGAAAACAGTGACAGACTGTATCTGATCGCAGTGAATAAGAAAACAGGGTCTTGGAAAAATAATTCTCCGGAATCGCTTTCTCATGACGATGTTTTATCTGTTGATAATACAGGAAATCTCTCCGGTTATGAAGCCGCAGGAAAGCTCCCGTTCAAACTGATACTTGACTCGGACAAAAAACTCTTTAATCTGAAAAACATGAAGCAAGTCCTGCCGGAAGCGACTACAGAAAATATCTTTAATATGGAAATGGAACCAGGAGATGGGAATATCTATTTAATTGGCTGTGACAATGACTTTGAGGCCTGCACGGAAAAGTACTTCAACGGTGTAAATTGACTCAAGAAAAGGAGCGACAAATGAATAAACAAGAGCATAAAAAAAAGCAGTTCACATTGCTCGAACTGCTTCTTGTCATAAGCGTTATGATAATTCTAATGTCGCTGCTCCTTCCAGCTCTGAGCAACGTGAAAAAATCAATAAAAAGAACTGCCTGCGCCAACAACCTCAGACAGATATCCTGCGGCGCACATCTGTATTCCTCTGATTTTGATGGTTCGATAGTCATGGCCGATGACAATACGTCAGCAACACATACTCATCTTTGGCCATGGCTGCTTATTTCATATGTAGGAGGCCAACAGATAAGATACGATTACTATGGATCAAGCAAACTCCCGCCCAGTTATAACTATCGCTGGAAATATAAAGGAGGGGACATCTTCTATTGCCCGGCACTTGAAGCGTCACCAGGAATGCTTCCTACAAATATAAACTATACACCATCAACATATGCCATAAACCATTATATTGCAGGAGATTTAAGGCTCAGTCAACCGAACTATAACATATCATCCCCGGCGATAACAGCAAAAGCTACAAAACTGCTGTTCTTCGGAGAAAGGGACTACGTGTATTACCTGTATAATATTCCCAACCAGGATTGGGGTATACATCCAGGATTTGGAACAAACGCAGTATTTCTAGACGGACATCTTGAATCAGCGAAAGTAGGAAATTACAATAATTCAGAAAACCTCTTTCCATAAGAACAAATACAGGAATTAAGTCACAAATTTAACGATGGTTTTTAAAAGAAGGAAATATGAATAGAGCAAGTGCCTGTTTTTGACAACATGAAAAACCTTTTCGAACAGGCTACCGGGTAAAAGAGTTTAAAAAACAGGAAAACTTTAGAACATAGAAAGGATACAAGAGAAATGAAAAAGGAAAATAAAAAGAAAAACTGCTATCTCCTGTCTCTAATGATAACAACAGTAGTATCACTGTCCGGTTGCACTATGAAATCAGGCGATGATGGTATCACGATTGTCAAGGATGGAACGCCTTCGGCATCCATCGTAATCGATAGAGACGCCTGCCGTTCGGCGAGATTTGCGGCGGCGGAACTGCAATACCATATCGAAAAAATCACCGGGGCAAAGTTGCCTATCGTCACAGATGAGGATAAAATCACCGGAAATCGTATACTTGTAGGAGAAAGTAAACAGACAAGGAACATTGGATTATTTAACAAGAATTTTAAGAATCAGGAATACCTCATACAGTTCCTGCCGGATACACTTGTCCTGATGGGGAAAGACAAAGACGATAAACAGCCGACGGATAAAGATCCCAACGCTTTCAATCTTGGCTTTGGAAGCGAAGCGCTATGTGATTACAAACAACCGATGGATTATGCAAATTCTGCCACATTTCCCGGACAGTTTGATGAACAGGCCACTTGTTACGCCGTGTATGATTTCCTGGAGCGTTTCTGCGGTGTCCGCTGGTACCTTCCTACGGACGTGGGGCTTGTCTGCCCGCAGGGAGGAACGCTTATTGTCACAGGAACGAATGTCCGCAAAATCCCCGCTATGAGGTATAGATTATGGCTCGGAGCCGGAAGTGTACCTGCAACCCTTTGCGATGAACAGGGGCCGCGTTTGCAGGAGCGTGAAGGGCGTCTCTTTGTTCACCGCCAGCGCACCACCGGCATAGAAGCTTACGCCATTAACCATTCTTTTTACGGCTATTATGACCTCTACCTGAAAAAACATCCCGAATGGTTCGCCAAAGGTCATGATAAGGACATGCCCGAAGACATGCGGGCTAAAATGAATGGAAGTGATAGAAAATATCGGGAATATTATCCCAATATGTGTTATACGAATGAAGGTTTTGTACAACATGTTATTGATCGGGCAAATGATTATTTTACAACAGGTCATCTGGAAATGAAGGAAAAGGCGGCCGGCAATTATTTTGCGCTGTGCCCGATGGATAGTTCAGGGAAAGACAAGTTCTGCCAGTGTCCCGCATGCCAGGCACTTCTCCATAACGATTCCCCCTGCGATAAATGGCGCAGTAATCCATTTTTCTGGGATGACAAAGCCAGCGATTACATATTCGGCTTTGTGAACAAAGTCGCCAGAGGAATTGCCAAAACGCATCCGGACAAATATCTGACAATCGCGGCATACCATCAGAGCTATTACCCGCCGACCAGGGAACAACTGGAACCAAATGTCGCCGTTACCCTTTGCATACATGCGCAGTTGCGCGCCGCTTCCAACATGAATCTGGCTGTAATAGACCTCATGAATCAGTGGTGCAACGAGTCCAAAGACAGACCCAAATACCTTTGGTTGTATTTTCATCGCCCGGGTCCCGCAAATCCTCTTTTCCCGGGATTCATGGCTCACAACATGGTCAAGCAGATGGAAGACTATCAGAAGCGTGGTATCAAGGGGATCTTTGCCGAACCTGCATATTTTTCCCAAAAAGGTCCTGCCATGCGGGCTCCTATAGTGAACATGCTGGAAATGTATCTTACTTTCAAGCTTGCGTACGATTCGACAATTGACGGCAATAAACTGATCAATGAGTTTTTCACACTCTATTACGGCGCCGCCGCCAAAGAAATGCAGGCGCTGTATGAAAAAATCGAACAGGTATATTGCAGCGACCCCGCCAATAATCACGCTTTCGGATACCAGAACCAGAAAACCGCATGGGAAAAACTCGGAACAAAAGAACGCATGGAGGAATTTGGAATACTGATGAAAGCGGCAAAATCCGCCGCCAAAACAGATATGGAAAAGAAACGTGTGGAACTCTTCGAAAAAAGCGTATGGAATCACATGCAGACAGCTCGTGCGGAATACGAAAACGTAAAAGCACAGAAAAAATCAGGCATAAAAACGGACAAAATGGACTAATGCATTGCCATAAAATAATAACTACAATTATTGCGGCTGTAGGGGGAGATGTGCGCCGTGGAAAGGTGCGATAATCCAGCGGGTCTAAGTCCCGTCCCGGCAAAGGTCGTCCTAGCCGGGTAGCTATCCTGACAACTGAGGAGGCAACAAATCGGTTGAAGCTCAGGAGACAAACAGCGTTGAAAAGGACGCCGGCAAATCAGCAGAATGACAACAACTAGGGTCAAGCATGGAGGAATCAGTCACGGCTGCATATTGAAAATTGCGGTGACGTTGCTTGCGCTTGGACGGACGAATTTTTCGGGCATAGAATTATATCGTGGAGTTAATGAAAGGTAAAGATTTAGTCCCAAAAAGTTGAGGGTACGAGAGCATGATTGAAGTGATGGAAAAAGAGAGCTTTAAGCTTTTTAATGTTCATAAAATAGAGGAATTAGAATTGAGAAATAAACTGTTTGAGAAGGCTTGGTTCTGGTCCAGACTTGGCTTCTTGCCGGATCCGCCCGGAATGCCGGGGGCAGATGAGGCTGTCACTCAGGAGGAAATAACTCGCTTTGTCCACTATCACCGTGAAATGGCGGAAAACGGGATAACCACCCATTCAACGATCTTGCCTGTCGGATGGGTTGATGACGGAGTGTATGATTACACGGAAACTGACAAGGTGCTTGAAGCAATATTATCGGCGAACTCTGACATTCTGTATGTACCGCGCGTCAAATTCAATCCACCAATCGGCTGGCTCAAAAAACATCCGGAAGATGTCTGCGTATATTACGGCGGACCGACAGACCCGCAGGAGATCGCGGCGATTGTGGGATCTCCGAAACATGATATTCTTGGATATGATATCGCCACCGGACAGTATGGTGGCAAGGATAAAAAACCTCGTCCCAATATCGGAGGCGTAATCAGCAATCAAAGTTTTGCCTCTTCGCGTTGGCTCGCAGATGCAATTACAGCATTGCAAAAACTCATTGCGCATATTCAGGCAAGTCCTTGGGCGGATCGGGTGAAGGGGTATCATGTGGCATTCGGCATTTCCGGCGAAGCTGTCATGTGGGGCGGCTGGTCAGGCAAATTCGCAGATTACAGCATTACCGCGCAACAGAGGTTTTACCAGTGGGGGCTTGAAAATTATGGTTCAGCCAAACAACTGGAACGGGCCTGGGGCCGTGAATCGATTCATGACGGCGCTGTACTGCTTCCAACGCCGGAGGAACGTTCGCCGAATAATTTGAATTTGGAAAATTTATTTCGCACAGGTCAACGCGGCGCGCTGACCGCTGATTTTGAACGATTTATTTCCAGCCTATCAGCCAATTCCATCATTGCACTTAGCAGCGCCGTTAAAAAAAGCGCTGGAGCTGAAATGCTTACCGGCGCTTTTTATGCTTATTTTGCCGGCGTCCTTGATGCCGCCAGGAATGGACATCTGGCAATCGAACGCCTTTTGCAGTCACCGGACGTGGACTTTCTGGCTGCTCCGATGAGTTACATATGCCGCAATGTCGGCGAACCGTCGCTCGAGCTAGCTTGTGCCCGATCAATTAATCGACGGGGGAAAGTATGGATAAATGAGCTTGATGTCAGAACCCACCTGGCAGTTCCGGATGCCGGATTCGGCCGGGTTGACACACTGGAAGAAACCAATGCGGTGTTGTGGCGGGAATTTGCGTCAAGCCGGGCAAGTGGCTCTCGTTACTGGTGGATGGATTTGTTCGGCGGGTGGTTCGCGTCGCCTGATATAATGTCAACAATCAGACAAATAGGCGAAGTCGAAACTAAGCTGGGAACCGAGAATAAATCTATTGCACAAATAGCTGTTGTTGTCGATGAAAATTCATTTTATTGTGCATCCCGTCAGGATATATGGCACCCGGATTCTGTTGGAGGATTGATTTACAGTATGCGTTCACTCGGAGCGCCGGTTGATATTATTCGCCTCGCCGATTTGCTCCAGGATAATCCACCCGAGTATAAGATGCTTGCTTTTGCGAATGTATTTTCCATTAATGCAGAGCAACGCGAAATTTTGGAAAAGTATTTTGAAACCAACAAGCCCACTGTTGTCTGGCAGTTTGCGTCTGGAATAATCTCTGATGGAAAAATGAACATCGAAAATTGCAAGGTTTGGACCGGTTTCAGCCTTAAAGAACAGGAGACAAAACAGTCGCCGGTTATCACACTGAACGGCCTACCTGATGAAATCAACTCAGACGTAAAAAGCTTTGCTCCGGGAAAATGGGTTTTGAATGATAAGGAAGTAGTCAGAGTTAATCATAACACCAATGAAAATTATATCCCGCGCTGGGACCTCCCCAGCTTTACGGTGCTGCCGGAAAAAGGCGATCTGGCATGGGGTACCTGGCCTGACGGTGAAGCCGCGCTGACCGGCCGCCAGACCGGCAACGGATGGCGAATCTATTCGGCGCTATCGGGGATGCCCCCGGCCTTGTTGCGCTTTTTCGCAACGCTGGCAGGCTGTCATCTCTATGTCAAACAGGACTGCGCGGTTTATGCCGGCGATAATTTCTGCTGCCTGCACACTCAGTCCTCCGGAGAGTACAATATAAAACTCCATGCTAAAGGGAACTGGAAAGATCCGGTAAGCGGAAACGTTTGGCAAGATGTTTGTTCAATTAAAAAAGCAATTGCGGCAAAAGAAACTTTATTCCTGTACAAGTTATAACCGCACAATATACAAAGTGTGAGGGTTACAATGGACAAATTAAATACATAAAGGAATTGCAATATGAACAGCTTTTTAAACAGCACAGTACTTTTGGTCGCAGGATTGGCTATCGGAGTTGACGCGGCCCCGCTTACTCTCGAAAATCAATTCTGGAAACTTCAACTGCAACCTGAATTGGGCGGACGTTGTTCAAGTCTGATAATAAAAGAAAACAATGAGGAATTGGTAAAAGGCTGGGATGCGGTAAAGAAACAGGGAAAGCGTAAGCCGGAAAAACAGCAGTATTCCGGCGGGATATGGGGAGGGCACATGTGCGGTGCATATCAGGATGAACAGCTTGAAGCAGTCTATGAGTTGGAAAAAAGTTCTCCGTCCGAAGTCTCCATGCGCTGGAAAAATCCATACACATTGTTCAGTGGCCTTGAAGAGACAAGGCAAATCACACTGGACGGCACATCAATACACGTGAAGATACAAGTCGAAAATCTTTCAAAAGACCCCAGAGTGATTTACTACCGAATACAGGATTTCATAGGCACAGGCGGCCGTCTGGGACCGGAATCCGTTTATCTTTATCCTCAGAGAGACGGATTGAAAGCCGAAATGCTCAAAGCGGGCCGGACATTTCCTCTCATGCAGATTCCCGGCTCATGGTATGGAATAACGGACATGGTAAAAGATTACGGCGTCCAAGTGCAGACGTCAGGCGCGCCCCTGCGAAACGTTATGTTCTGGGTAGGCTCTGCAAAAAGCCGAACCTGCGAACTATTCTGGGCGCCGGCCACATTGGAGCCGGGACAGAAATGGAAAGCCGAAATAACTTATTCACTCTTCAAACCTTCCCTGCGGCAGGACGAACTGAGTGCTGCAAGCATCAATACCGCCTTGGAGCAAAACGCGGAAAGGCTTGTATTTCCGCAGCTGATGGACCCGGCATTTGCACCGGCAAACGGCAAAGCGGTCATCACCCCCCTCCACGGCGCGGCCTCCGCTCCGACAACGCCTCTAACCGAACAGTTCAAAACACTGGAGGCCATAAAGCTTTTCGGAACTCCGGGGGAAAGTGTTCCCGCCGCTTTTTCAATTACCGCTCGCGAATCTCTGACAAATGGAACAGTCACATTTTCCAATTTCAAAAACTCTTCGGGAAAAGTCCTGAAAATGACGGCTGATCCCTATTATATTTCACGCGACGGAAACGATTATATGCTGAAAGACTGGGACTTTGCCGTCAATGTGCCGCAGGAAATCTGCAACATCAAAAGCAGTGTAAAGGGAAGCGAAAAACTCACGGCATTCAATCTAAAAAAAGACGAATCCGCCCATCTCCGCACCTATCTGCGTATCGCTTCTGACGCCGAAGCGGGAGATTATTCCGGGTATTGTACAATTCGTCTGAATAATTCCGATGAACTGAAACTTAAAATCGATTTAAAAGTCTATCCTTTCAAACTTGAGATACCGAAAGATAAAGGTTACGGCGCTTTTTTCCGTTTTGGGTTAGAGGGCGATTCTCATGATGCCGGACAGAATTTCGGTATTTCGCGGGAAGCTTATCGCAAGGCATTGGAGGAACTGACCGCTCGCAACTGGCGCAATCTGGTGCTTTATCTCGGGAACAAAGAAAATATCCTTTATGCGTTGGACACACTGGTGGAACTGGGGTGGCGCGATGCCCGTTTTGTTCTGGTAAGGCCCGTCATCTCTCATGCGGAACTGATGGAACGCTATGGCAAATACAACTTTTCATTCCTGCCCTGGGGAGTGGATGAACCAATAGATTATTTTTCCGTCGATAAAGCAATCAAAAAATATCAGCAGATTTCCCAACTGGATTATCCGTCCATGAATTTCTCCGCAAATACTCCGCTATCTCTTACCCTTATGGATATCCTCCCTAAAACCGAGCCGACCATAGCTGTTACCGGCAATGTCATGTATTTCGTTGACAAGACAAGAGAACTGCACAAGCAGGGGCGCCGTTCATTCTGGTACGCTGGATATCCGAACAGAGAAGTCCAAGGGCGTCTGCTTCGCGGAATTTACGTCTGGAAAGAACCCGTCTGCGGAATGATGGACTGGGGCGAAGATTCCTGTTCCAAACAACTGGGCACTGATTTTCATGGTTTCCTGGACGGAAAACTTGTTTCCACGCAGAGGCTGGAAAACATAACGCAGGGCGTGAACGATTTGCTTTATCTCAATACTATGGAGCAGGCTCTGTCCAAAGCCGATCCCAAATCCAAAGCCGCCAAAGCCGCCGCCGCTTTCATCGCATGGATCAAAAAAAGTTTCGGTACAGACTACACTGGTGAAGCCCGTGAAATTGACAACTATTTCCTTGATATGCTTCGACGCAGAGCCGCAGATTTGACTGTGCAATTGAACGAGGCACGAATGAAAAAAAATGATTCAAGCTCAAGTTATAAAATGTCATCAAAAATATAGTGGTGTCCCCCGACAGGGCGCACTCAACGCAATGAACCTGTGCCTTGCTCACTATTATAATGGATGGACACCGGATGAACGGGAATTGAAGGAGGTGAAAATAGTACGATTATAAATGAAAAACATTGCGAAAAGCAGCAATAACATCGGGTGTCTGAAATGCCTTTTAAAATCTCGGGGCATTGTGCAGAGTCCCATATTTGAAATGACGGAAGTATGAAGAATAAAATGAGTTCAAATGGTTAGGTTTCCAAGTTGAGACGCGACCGAGTTTTTAGTCGCATTAAGATGTCAGGAATGGATTAAGCGTCTGTTTGAGACAACAGGAAAAACCTTTTCGAACAGGGTCTAATTACAAAACCCTCATATATGCATAAGGATTCAATTATGAATATCGAAACAAAAATAAACTGTATAAAAAATAAAATACACCCGATACTCCATGACATTGACTGGAAAAAATATCCGTCAGTGGTGTTTGAGAGCGATGACTGGGGAGCCTGCCAGACCGTAAGAAACAATGAACATGCAAAATTACTTAAAAAGCTCTATTTCGAAATGCACGGACATGAAAGAGAATTTACCGGCACGCTCGAAACACCAGAATCTTTACAGAACTTATTTTATGTTCTGAATACCTTCAAGGGGGCGGATGGTCTGCCTGCTTCATTCACCGCCTTTACCTGTTTCTCAAATCCGGATTTTGAGAAGATAAAAAAAAGCAATTATTCCGAATACCATGAAATCAGCATAGACAAAGGCTTTCCTTCCGAATGGAAACGCGGTGACATAGTCGGCAAAATGCGACAGGGGGTTGAGATGGGCGTATGGGCGCCAGAATATCACGGCACACTCCATCATGTAAGCCCTATCGTCCTTATGGAACGCTTGCGTTCAAAATCGAAAGAGGGAAAAATCTTCAGGAAACTTTTTGATTCGGGGGCGTTTTTCTTCTACGAACACATCCCGGAATACGATGGAGCGGATGTCACGGAACAGTTCAATATGGTTCAAAGGGGCATTGGTTATTTTAAAAATGCATTCGGGGTCAGTCCGCAATCCGCAATTACCAGCGACGCCTACCCCGAAACCGAAATAGTGTGGGCCATCAACGGCATAAGGACAATACAACTGAAAACCGCAAAATTGAATGATGACACCCCTACCGTTTACAACACAAAGCCTTGGAATTTCCAGGACATATATGCCGAAATGGGCCAGTACAATCCCATGCTGGATGTTATTTACATGGAAAGAAATGTGTTTTTTGAAGGTTATAAGAAATATCCGGCCGCCGAAATAATGGAAGTTATCGAACGTAGAATAAATTCAGGAAAACCCTCAATTATTTCCACTCACAGATGCCATTATTCTTCGGTTGACAAGGAATATGAAAAAAGAAGCCTTGATGACCTGAAAAAACTTCTACAACTGATTGCCTTGCGGAAAGATGTCTCCTGTCTGACCACTTCGGAAGTAGGACAGCTTTACAGGCACGGTTGCAGCCTCAGGCGTTTCGGAGATAAAAATATATTGAGGATTT
>MHBG01000066.1:74096-79281 GCA_001804785.1 Lentisphaerae bacterium GWF2_45_14 | reverse complement strand
CGTTAATTTAACTGCTATGTCCATTTACACAAAAAAATTTACATACTCAATTTGCCCTTTGGGGAACTTGTGTGTGTGTGGCATTTCTAATTACTCCTGCTCCAGGATAGAATCCCGGTTCTCCGATATATAAACAATACGTAGAATTTGAACTCTTACTGTCTATCCGGTCAACACAAGTAATTACGCCATCATTGTAACCAATAATCTTAAAAAGCTGGGATTGCTTTGTACCAGTAAATCTATTCCCTTCGCTAGTAACGGATATACCTGGTCCAGTAAACCACCATGCTGTCTGGTTATTATAAAATTTACAATTTTTTATTGTAAGATTAGCACGTTCCGTTGTGCTCAAAAAAATCCCACGGCTGGATGAAGATGTCGGAGTACCCTTGGTATTGTGGAAATGTTCTAAATGACATCCATCAATGGAAACATTATCCAGCACTTTTCCATTCAGTCTAATTCCAATCTGCTGTTCCGCATATCCGCCGGAAATTCCTTGTGCCGCACAGTTAACCATTTTAAGAGTTGTAGCGCTTGTTGCAATATCAAAATCATAACAGCGCCACATTCTTTGAACAATACAATTATAAAGCGCGATATTAGTCGGGCTGTTAAAACCGGGACCGGAATCAGCTGCTACCCTGACCCCCGTACCAGAACCTAAGTTGGTATTATAAATAACTACATTATCCAATATAATACCGAAACAATTAGTGATGTTGACTGCAATAGTATTCGCAGTATGTGTAGAGTCTTCGATAAAAATATTTTTAATGACCGAATTAAAGGCTCCACGATTAATATTCAAAAACCCTTTTGCTCCATTGAGATTACAGTTAAAGCCTTCTATATGCAGGAGCTTGTGCTGATAAGTTATGTCCCCGGTCAATTCCCAGATATAATCAGAAACACTTCCATCTGTCGTTATGGTTGTATCCTGTCCGATTAAGCGTAAATTCTTTCTCCTGTACTTGGTCATGGCAGTTCCTAAAGAAACTTTACTTCCATACTGGTATTTGCCCTTTTGCCATCGGATTTCACCTCCGCCATTTCCTCCCAACGCATCCAAAGCGGCCAGGAGCGCATTGGAATTTTCTGATCCGCTTGCACAAGAACCACCTCCAAACATTTCAGGAGTAACCGTACAACGTAAACCCAATACTTTCCCTGGAGCGCAATCGAATATCCGGCAACCATTATCCACGAGATGCGAGCCGGAGGCAAAGGTCAATGTGTTTTCCGGACCAGTTTTTACAACCGCGCCAGGAATAGGGGCATATTCTTTTCCTGTGGGAATTATCAATGGAGCTGTCAGAGTATATGGCAACATCGGGACGACCCGCATCACCGCCGGATCTGCTAAAGCACTAATAATCTCTGACTCTGTTTCGACATAACAGATTTTTCTTGCATTGCCAACACTTATGGTTTCACTAAAAGCAAGGTAAGGTAAAAATAACACAAGCGAAATAATATAAACTGATTTGGAATACGTAAACATAAAGCTCCTCTATTTATTAACCTGAAAACCTAATCATTGACATCGTGGAAGTTATACTGACTCTTAATTATCATATTCTCCAACGAAAACTGCGCGCCAGCTGCCCTTGACCCCATAAGGAATCCTGTCGGATAATTTTTCGGTTGAAACATGCCCGTCAACAAAACAGAAGTTCGCACTGGAAGAATGGCACCAGACAACCTGAACCATCTGACTGGCTGTGCCAAACCAGCTCAGATTACTGTAATATTTGTCATAGTCGCCCGGCCCGTAATATCCGTCTGATGCAGTGATTTTTTCAGACGGACTTTTTATCTTTGAAATTTTAAGCGGGTTTCTTCGAGAGTCGCTATCCGGAGTGAATGCCAGCCCGTAAGCAAGTTTTTGATTCATTCCCAGAGAAACTTTGCGGGCTTCCTCTGTAGTAGCGCTCGGACAGCTCAGAAACTTAGAGTTGAATTCTGAATTATTGCTGTTATATAAGGAAAGTTCCGTGCTGCCGAATCCGACGTAAGGGGCAATACAATACCGCCAGTAATCGGAATAAGAGCCCTGACTGGGGGCTGCTAATGGAGGAAAATAGTCACAATCAGTCGAATACAGGCAAAAACCTAATCCGATTTGTTTTAAATTGTTAGCACACGAAATTGTTTTTACTCTTTCACGCGCTTTAGACAGGGCGGGTAACAATATTGACGAAAGTATGGCAATAATCGCAATCACTACCAAGAGTTCGACGAGTGTAAAATTTCTACGGAGTTCAGTATTCATTAAGAGCACCCTTTCTGCTTATAATATATAATAACCGTTGAAAAACGAAATAAAATGGCTATTGTGACTATTAATTTATCAAAAGCGATTATTTTATGGATTTAAAGCAGAAGATAACAGAGAATTTGCGGCGCATAGCAAATCCGAAGAACTATTATTCGGGCACTCCGGCCGTGAAGCTACCGCTTCCTGAGAATGTTCTAATCGTTTCGCGTTTTCCGGGGAAATTTCCGTCGACCGTAAAATCGACTCACCGCCGCTTTCTTCTTTTTCTTTCGCTTGAAGGAAAGAATAGCGAGGCCATTGTTGACGGAATTCGCTACCGGCTGAACCCCGGCGAGGCATTCCTGATATTTCCCTGGCAGTACCATCACTTTTTTTATGAAGAGGACTTTAAATGGCTTTACATTACGTTTGAAATGAATGACAGTTCCGTAATAGATTCTCTTCGAGGCAAGGTGAGTGTGATTCCTGATTCAGCATATGAATATCTTCAGGCACTTACCGGGATGTATAAAGGGGCACGCGAGGGAGGGATTGTCTACGCGTCGGAGATAATCCTTCTTTCCGCGCTGATTTTAAATTCGCTTCTCTCGGCGGAAAATCTGCTTTCCTCCAGGTCGGAAATATCCCGCGGCGCCGCGGAAATTTTTGTTGACAAAGTGAACCGCTACATTGCCGGGAATCTTGACACGCGACTGAGCGTAAAGGATATCGCAAGCCTTTTTTCATGCTCCGAAAGTCATTTCAGGGCGCTTTACAGGGGGCATATGGGCAAAAGCATAGGCGTTTATATTGCGGAATCCAAGCTTCTGCGTGCGAAAAGCCTTCTTTCCTCATCTGATATGGGGATTGCGGAGGTAGCATCGTGCTGCGGATTTTGCGATATATATTCGTTCAGTCGTTTTTTTCATAGGAACGCCGATGTGTCTCCGCGCAAATTCAGAAAGAGCTTTTGCGACTGATTTCGTCTTTCTAAAGATTGAAAACAAGATAGGAATATGATAATTTGAAGTTCCCGCAACTTAATAAACTATGAGGCCGATATGAAAATAACGGATTTTAGTCCGCCCTTGAGTGATAGGCTTCTGAAGGAATATAATTTTTTCGAGCTCTACCCTTTTGACGGCGGCGGCAATTTTATCCACATGGAAATCCTTGGCACGGTCGACGACAGGGAGATTTTTGAGAAAATAAAAAACGGTGCTCTAAATGATTTCGGTACGCTGCCCGAAATAGCAAGCAGGCGTTTCGAGTTCTGGCGAACGATAGAGAAAAGCTGTTGGATAAATCGTTATTATTTCATAGTCCCGCTCGCCAAAAGATACTGGCTTACGAAAGACGAAAGCATCGCCGTGCTGGTCAAGGACACAATGTTGAACTTCATAAGGGGAAATAAGCCCCCTCAAGGTAAAGAGGAAATAGGCAATCATATACGGAGAGTATATGAGAACAGGGACAGTAACTACAACAGCAAAACAATCGAAGAGTATTCCCTTGATGAACACGATGTGGAATATATCTGGTTTGACTTTCAGCCCGCAAGCAGGGTCATTCACTTCCTTTATTCCATGTATTTTCTGAAAGACTCACCGTCCGTATCCTCCGCTGAATGGGAAGAAATGGAAAATTCCATCAAAGACCACGCGTTATTGATTATGACCGGGGAAAAGCATTTTAACAAGTTGAAGATCAGTGATAATCACCAGTCGGTAAGGAGTCTTGCCCTCCTTTTCGCGGCTGCGTTTTTCAATGGGGCCGATATCGCTTCCGAATTCCTCAGTGAGGGCATCAGAATTGCTTCGTTCCATATCCTGAACGACTATTTTAACGATGGGGTGCTGAAGGAAGTCAGTCCCTCGTATCACTTCTTCGAGACTTGGCACATGAGGGACGCGTACCTGCTTTCCCGACAATATGCATTTGCGCTGCCGGAAGAGGCATCTGCAATATTGAAAAATGCAGGACTTTTCTCTAGCGCGATAGCGCAGCCGGATTCCACTTCCGCCGTAATAAACGATGGTTATGCCCTGAAACTCGAAGGCTTTCTTGCTTCTCTGCCGGACGATTGCCGTGTTTCGGGAGAAGACTCAGGACATTCATATTTTCCCGATGCAGGGCTTGCTGTATTCCGTGATGCAGGGACGTATCTGCTTTTTGATTTTTCATGTTTTACCGGTCAGTTCTCGCACTATCACGGAGGTAAAAATTCATTCACGTATTGGGCCGGGAATAAGCCGTTTTTCATTGACAGCGGATGCTGCAATTACGATAATCCCCTTTTCGCTAAATGGTTCAAAACACCGGCGGCCCATTCTTCGCTTCTTATAGATGGATGCGGGGACGCTGCCCTTGAAGGCACATATAAATGGCTTTATTTTCCCGATTTATGTCACACCCCCTGGACTAAGGAGGCAGATGACAGCCAGATTATAAGTGTATCTCTGAAAAGTCCCGTGCCGGAATGGAAAGACATCGAATGGGAAAGAAAAATAAAAGTCTCCGGAGACAGGCACGTTTCGATATCCGACAGGATAATTGCGGCAGGCTCGAAAAAGCTGACATTTAACTTTGTTTTGCATCCGGATGTCTCTTACGACATTCGTGACGGAGAGGTTTTTCTTTCAAACGGCGAAACGGAGCTGACTATGTCTTTCTGTTCCTGGTCCGAGGCTGTCATCGACCGTCTTCCATGCAAAGCCTACATCGGTGGCGAGTTGAAGAATACCTTCAGAATAACCGTATCACTGATGGCTGTTGGCGGGGAAAATATTTTCTGCACAATCATAAAAGTAAAATAGCGGGAAGGGGAGCCATAGTTATGAAAAAGATTAGTTTCAGAGGATGGGAAAATTGCGTTGAACTTGAAAGCGGCGATTTCAGGCTGATTGTCACAACACAAGTCGG
>MHBG01000066.1:0-74087 GCA_001804785.1 Lentisphaerae bacterium GWF2_45_14 | reverse complement strand
GGTCCCAATCTCTTCTATGTCGACGAAGCGACCGCAGGATTGAGGGGCGGCGACGAATGGAGGATTTACGGAGGACACAGGCTTTGGACAGCCCCTGAATCATTGCCGAGAACTTATGAGCCGGACAATAATGAGGTGGGATTTGTCGAGGAGGGCGATTCCGTTTCTTTTTCATCAGGGACGGACTTGCGCACGGGGATTTACAAGTCAATAAGTATAAGGCCGATTGGGGATAATTCCTTCGAGGTGACCCACAAGATAGTTAATAACGGTATGTGGGATGTTGAACTTGCCGCATGGGCGCTTTCCGTAATGGCCCCAGGCGGAACCGCCGTCATTCCGATTCCCGAAGGCGATAAAACTTCATTGCTTCCCAACGGGTATCTCACCGTATGGCCATACACGAATATGGCGGACAAGAGGGTTTCATGGGGTGAACGCCTCATCCTTCTCAGGCAGGACAAGGCGGCAAAGGCTAAATTTAAATTCGGACTCAATGCTGAAAACGGTTGGCTTGCGTATGTAAACAATGGCGCAGCCTTTGTTAAAAACTTCGTACATCTCACTGACGCGGAATACCCCGATAACGGTTCCAGCGTAGAGGTCTTTACTAATAATGAAATGCTTGAGATTGAGACACTTAGTCCGCTTTATGTTCTAGCTCCCGGCGAGGAAATAGAGCATGTCGAAAGATTCAGTGCGTTGACGGTTTCTCAACCCATGAAAAGTGAGGGAGATTTCCTGAGTTTTTTTTCATCGATAGGATAAACTTTTATGAAAGAACCCATTAAAATATATTTTGCCGGTGAGCTTTTTGATCACAAGCACCTAACAGGCAACGCGATATTGGCGTCGTACATAAATACCCTGGGAGCAGGGAAGTATGAAGTCATACTTCCTCAGGATTCTGAAACTAGTTCCGAGCGCGCCGAGGGAATAAGGAACAACGATCTGAAGCTTCTTCTGGAATCAGACCTTGCCCTTTTCAATTTCGACGGCACTGATCTTGATTCAGGTACCGTAGCTGAATTCATGTTTGCAAAAATGCTTGACCTGCCGTCTGTGATATTGCGAACCGACTTCCGGTCGGCCGGGGATCAGAGAGGAATCGGCGATAAATGGAACCTCATGTGCTCATTTTATCCGAGGACGGAGGCTCTTTCAATTGATGCCATGAAGCTTTATCATGATTCCCATTCTCATGATTCCCATTCTCATGATAAGGACTGCGGTTGCGAAAAACTCTATCCTATAGACCTTTTTTATAATAAGATAGCCGGGCTTTTGTTGAAATCTTTTGACAAGGTACGCCGCCGCAAATCTATTTTCGGAGGGGATGTCGATAAGCTCAATGAGGCATATTCTCTTGCGGTTTCTTTTCCGGGAGGGGGCTTGAAAAAGGCCTGCGGCAGTGCTGCAAAGCTTCGGGATTTAGTAGATTCCAAGCGTCGGAAAGGTATTTACTGAAATTAAGATATTTGGAAATTTTTGCAGAAAGGGATATTGTACAGTGAGGGGGAAATGGAAGAATGTGTTCAGCTAAAAGAAAAAGCAATTTCAGGTTTTTATCTATAAGTCTGCTTTTATCGATTGCGCTTTTGTCCGCTCTTCTTCTCTACATACGCCGTGCTGCGAAATCAGAAGCTGAAATATCTTCGTACCGTGATTCTGCCGAATATGTTTTTCGCGGTGATTATAATTTCGTGCCATTCGAGTTTGTGAATAGAGACGGGAAGCCTGATGGATACAACATAGACGTAATAAACGCGGTCGCCAAGGCGGCTAATATAAATGTCAGAATCGACCTGGGGCGTTGGGATGTCGTGCGCAAAGAGCTGGAAGATAGGCACATAGACGGTCTTTGCGGTATGTTCTATTCAGAAGAAAGAAGTAAGAAAGTAGAGTTTACGCAACCTATAACTTCTATGTCTTGTTCGATTTTCGCACTGAAGAAATCCGGTATAAAGTCATATAAGGATATTCTCAATAAAAGAATAATAGTACAGAAGTCATCGCGCGAAGATGACTTTGCCATAGAAAATAAACTTACGGATAAGCTGATTGAGGAGCTTGATTGGGAAAAGGTACTTCCGCGACTCGCCGCCGGAGAGGCTGACTGTGCCCTGTTTCTTACTTTTCAGGGAATCAATATGCTTAGAGAGCCTGGGCTTAAAGGCATAATCCTGATTGAGCCTCCTCTCCTCAAGGAGTCCTATTCTATCGCCGTTTCCAAGGACGAACCTTATCTGCTTTTTAAATTGAATTGGGGTCTGAAAAAAATACTGGAAAGCGGAGAGCTCGAAAAGATACGGAATAAGTGGTTCGGCGCCAGCGCCCCCGCAGATGGAACGTTGCGTAAATTCATAAGATACCTGACATGGGTAACGGCACCTTTGATACTTGCCGTTCTCTTTTTCTTTCTTTGGACGACCTCCCTTAAGCGGCAGGTGGCAGCGAAGACGGCAGAGCTTCTTGAGGCGCTGGTCAAGCGCGAAAAGACACAGGAAGAGCTCCTTAAGACCAAGCTTTATTATCAGTGCATTATAAATGCAATGCCATCAATCCTTATAGGCATTTATCTTGATATGATGATCGTGAATATGAACTGGGAAGCCGAAAAGCTTTCCGGTCAGAATTCGCGGGACGCGTTCAAGAAAAGTTTTGGGGACGTATTCCCGGACTACGCCGAGTTCATGGATGATATTAAAGACGCCGTACGGCAGAAAATCCTTTTCTCCAAACAGAAAACATTTTTCAGCCTCGACAAGAGAAGAACCGTGATGATGGTAAACGCCTATCCGCTTTTCGCGGAAGCCGCCGCCGGCGCGGTCATCAGAATAGATGATATTACCGACAGAACAAGGTTTGAGGAAATGGTGATCCAGACCGAAAAAATGCTTTCTGTCGGCGGGCTTGCTGCAGGAATGGCGCATGAGATCAACAATCCGCTCGGGATTATAATACAGGGCGCAGACAACATAGAACGCAGGCTTTTTTCCGATATACCGGGAAATGTCCAAGCGGCGGGCGAATGCGGCGTAACAATCGATCAGATAAGGGGATACGCCAATAAGAGAGCTATAGCTGAATTTCTCAACGACATAAAAGACGGTGGGCAGCGGGCTTCAAAAATAGTATCGGGAATGCTTCAGTTCAGACGCGGGCAAGATGGTGATTTCAGTGTCTGTAATCTTCCTACGCTTATAAAAGAGAGCGTCGCACTGGCAGCATCCGACTATGACCTGAAGAAGAAATATGACTTTGCCGGTATTCAGATTGACCCCTTGTTCGATCCGGAGGCTGCCGAGGTAACCTGTCTCCCCTCTCAGATCAAACATGTTTTTGTGAATATCTTGAAAAACTCAGTACAGGCCATATCCCTAAAAAAATATTCTAAAAAAGAGCTTCCGTCCATATCTATAAAAACGATGAGAAACAACGATATGATTGACATTATTTTTGAAGACAACGGACCCGGCATGGATAACGAGGTCGAGCGTCGTATATTTGAGCCTTTTTATACGACCCATGATGTAGGTGATGGAACCGGCCTGGGCCTTTTTGTAGCCTATTCAATAATCACAGAAAAACATGGTGGGACTATTGTCGTTGATTCCCAGAAGGATAAGTTTACTCGCTTTACTATAAAGTTGCCTGTTGAACATCGTTCTGACAGTTGACTTTTTCAAAGTGATGAATAGATTTTCAGAAATAAATATGGTGTGAGATGAAACAAGGCGATTCAATAGATTGTCCACTCTGCGGGAAAAACTCGTTTCTGAAAAAAGTACCCGTTCTGGACGGTTGGACTAAAAAAGGCGATATTCTTGCCTGTGCCGCGTGTTCTGGCAAAATTGCCGATCTGCCCCCCGTCGGTCTTGCGGGAAATACGGGTGTTCAGAAGGGAAAAAGCGTCAGTGCACTGGAAAGCCTTCTCGGTGAAAAGCACTCGGCAACACCCCGAATAGAGGCTGCTGAAGATGAAAAGTCATTCTGCCGCGACTGCAAAAGCTATATTGTCCATCCGTTTATGAACCGATGCGGACGTCATAATAAGGACGTGAATCCGATGAGCGATTGCCCCGATTTTATTAAGAAATGAGCAGGAGGCTTTGCTCTGCGCCAGTTTTGATTAGAGGGCGATATTTTGCGGGATTACGTGGAGGCTGCCTTTTGGCGAATTGTTGAGAAGGCGGCTCACGACCGGACACTTTACCCTCAGCAGGAAGACAATCGGCCTGTCCGTATCTGAGAGCGTTTCGAAGTTTCCCTGTCCTTTGGCAATGATAAGAGAGGCGCTATTGAAGGCCTTCACAAACTCCGGTTTTGAATATTTAAGGATGACCCCCGGTGTGGCGTCCCCGGTATCTATGATGGATTTGGGAAGTTTGTCGAGCCCTGAGTGCTTCACTTCTTTGATTGTTATATCGTTAAGGATTGGGAATCCCCTTACCGCGAGTGTCGTTTTTTCCTTGTAAGGTGAGATTAGAAGACTGTCGAAAACGGCTTCTCCGCAATTATCCGCGATGTAAAGAATATCAGGAGCCAGTTCCATTGCCCTTTTCAGGGTGCGTACGGCGTCGATGCCGATTGGCATATTCATGACTTCGAGGATGCGCTCCTCGGCGTTGTCGAGGCTGAAATGAATATCGGCCCCGAAATCGATGATATTTCCTGCGATTGTAAGCCTGACTCTTGCCTCAAATTCATCATTCGCGTCTTCCACATATTTTTCAAGGCGCGGAAGGAGCTCAAGGGCGAATTCGGTCGACTTGAATTTTACGGAACTATAGGCATCTTCCACTCCTGTTATGTTTCTTATTATGGAGTGTATCGTTCTTGCCATTTCCGGAGGTGTCTGTTCCATCTCCAGCGATACTATTTTTGCAAGGGTTTCTTTGACTATGTAGAGCTGTTTTTCCGTATCGTCGGTAACCATTTTAGCGACGTGGAGGGCATGCTCCACGAAACACGGTATGCAGTCCAGAGTGCTTTTCATAGTTTGTTAGTCCCGAGATGTTTTAAATCAGAATCTGTAAACTAGTCCGTCAAGGGGCTTTTATCAATCTTTTCGATTTGTTTTTTATTCTCCGAGCGCCATTTTATGGAAGCATAACCGATTGTTTTTTTTATAAAGGGCATTACTTTTCAAATGTTGGTCATTTCCTGAGAATTATTTGGTCAGCACGGAGGCTCAATGAAAGTATTCCAACTTTTTGCTATGATATTTGTGGCGACCGCCGTTAGTGTCGGCTGTAACACCGTTCCATACACGGGAAGAACACAGGTCATGCTTGTCAGCAAAGCCCAGGAAAAAGACTTTGCATCGAGAGCATGGAATGAAGCGGGAAGAAAGGAAGCCGAGTCAAAAGAACAACGTTATAAAGAAGCGCTGGAACGTGTCGGCAAAAATATTGCTCAGGCTGTGAACAATCCCGATTGCGAATGGGAGTTCAAAGTATTCGACTCTGATAGACCGAACGCATTCTGTCTGCCGGACGGCAAGGTAGCTGTTTATACCGGACTCTTCAAATTCGTCGATAACGATGCAGAACTTGCCGCAGTGCTGGCTCACGAAGCAGCCCACTCCTTTGCCAGGCACGGAAGCGAACAGATATCCCAGGGAGTGCTTAACGGAAAGGGAGCGGAGGTACTCAATGCGACAGATACAGGGACTCGTCAACTGCTTGACATGTACGGCTCAGCGACAAACGAAAGCGCAACGCTGGCTTATACTGCTGAAAATGAGCGCGAGGCCGATTATATAGGATTAATATTTATGGCCAAGGCAGGGTACGATCCGGCCGCGGCGATCAAGTTTCGGGAAAAAATCGAAAAAGTCCTTAATCCGGGCTTCAAGAGTCATATCGGTGAGCTTGAAAAACGGCTGCCAGAAGCCGAAATTATTTACAATCAGGCACCGGAAAAGCGCGGACTGGGCGAGGTTTATTCCGCGGCTGTGCATAACCCGGTTTTTACGGCTAAGCCGACAGCCGCTTCGGAATCTTTGCTGGAAAAGGCGGGGGCTGCCTTCAAGGCGGGCGACAAGCCAAGACTCAAGCAGGTTCTGGCGGACGCTGAAAGCAGTGTCTCACTGCATCCTGAAGATCAGAAGGCTCTGGTGATCTATGGTAAAATCCTGGCATTGTTGAATAATTCTCCTGAAACCAATCTGCTTGCGGAAAACGTGTTTGCAGAAGCCGTAAGGCTTGACCCTGAGGATGACGAGGCACGCCGCTATCTTGCCGATACTCTTTACCGTCAGGAACTATTTAATGCCGCTATCGAACAGCTTGAACAGGTATTGAACAACGGACATTTCATAGACCCGGCAACCATCGCCCTTCTTAACATGTGTTATATCAGAGACGAGCAGTACGGTCGTGGGATAAATTTTCTAGGACAGCTTGCCGGGAAATATCCTCAAAAAGACGATATCAAGCTGCAGATAGCCGTTCTCGCCCACCACTGGGGAAATAAGCCACTGGCCGTCAACTGGCTCCGGCAAGTAATAGATCGGGCTGACGCGTCTGAAGCAAACCGCGAGACGGCGGAAAAACTTCTTTACATGAACAGGTGAGCTAATCATGATTAAAAAATTTTTCTCAATCCTGATCCTTTCGGCCGGGTATATCGTATCCCTCAGCGCTCAGGAGCTGGACCATATCTACGATATTTCCCAAGATCGCGCACGCCTCGAAGCCGAGTGCAAACTCGCACATCAGAAGGCCAGCGCGGAAGGCGTTACCTCAAGAAAATCCCATATGGCGATTGATAAGAAGTACCAGGGCGCCGCCAGGGCGCTTGAAAATAAAAGGCAGGGCGCGGTAAAGGAACTTTTTGACAAAGCCGACATAGAAATGCCTAAGCAGATGGGGACCGATCCCGCGTCCGGTCGTGGAATATTCGGCGATATCGATACGGCCAACATGTCAACTGAAAACATAAAGAAGCTAAATAACGTTATCGAAGCTCACAACAATAGTCCTGGCGTCACCCGGAAATACACCGTTGTCGACAAGGGTGGCTACGTACAGGTAAAAGAGCTTGACATGACTACGTTTAAGCAGTTTCCCGATCCCGATAAATTTGTTTTTACGCGAGGTGCCGGTAAAGAAACCGCACTTGCATACCGTACCGATGCGTCAGGCGGCACGAGCAACGAACAGATACGCAGGGTCGATAAAAATGGTAAGGTTACTGTTATAAAGGAGAAGGCGGCAGTTGTAGACAGGCACATCTACAACCTGGACAATATGAAAAAGGTCGGAGGCGATTTAAGCAAGACCGATATCGGTGATGTTGATTTTCAGAACGTAGGCAAGGGCACGATGCGTATCCTTGAGAATACTTACGGTCCCAATCTTGAAGGAATAAAAGACCCCGCTAAAAAAGCCAAAATGCAGGAACTGCTGGATAAATGCCGCGATATGAAAAACTATTCTCCCGAAACAGCTGGTATCCAATCTGATGAACAGAAAAAAAAGTTTATCGAACAGGCGAAGGAAACCATCGGTGATGCCTATAAGGAGCATGCCGGGACGACTGAAAAGGTGCTCGTGGAACAGCGTGACGATTCATGGAAAAAGATAGAGGAACTCAAGGAGAAACTGAAAGCGTCTAAGGGCCAGAATGCCGAATTGAAGGCCGAACTCGAGGCGGCAAAAACGTTCTATGACGCTGAAAGCAAGGCTCTTTACAAATATCGCCAGACTCAGCTCGCCGCCGAAAGCGGCGTCGTTAAAAATGGCGGAGCCGAACTTCTCGCCGACGCCAAAGGTCAGAAAGTCCGTCAGGTCGATTTGCCCGAAGGCGGGAAGGGTTATCTTGATGTTGAAACAAATAAAACTTTAAGCAAAAGCCAACTCAGTGAAGAACTTCTCGCGCCTCAGAAAAAACAGATAACAGGCGATTCGTTTCCGGCGAAAGCTTCCGGCTCTGCGCCTGATTCGAGTAACACCAGCAGCCTAGGGAAAAATCCGGGATTTATCAACGGCGTGAACATGGCCGACGATGTCGTTGAAATGTACCAGTTATACAAGACTGTGGGCGAATATCTTCCCAACGACATGGACCCGAATACCAAAAAGGGTGTCCAGTTGCTGCTTACTGCCGCTTCCGCAAATCAAATCGCCAAGGGCGCCATACAGGCGAGCATCGGCGGCGGACAGGCTGGGTTTGATGAGCTGGTTGAGTGGTACAAGACTCACCCGGGACAGGAACCCGACCAATGGGAGACTTTCAAAATAGGTCTGCGCGGCGGCAATAATTTTTTGGCCGACACCGCCAAGGGGATGGCTTACGGCTTTACCGTCAAACCGTTCCAGGATGTCTACGATATCGGTTACGGACTCGGGGATACCATTGCCCAGCGACGCAATGCCGAAGAAGCCAAGGCTGTGGAAGATGCTAAAGACGCCGAAGTTAAAGATGTTATTGGCAATAAGATAAGCGCCATGCAGGACACTGTGAGGAACTGCGAGGACATTGTCAAAAATATTCTTGCACAGAAAGACACCACAAGAGACGAGCGCAAGCAGGCAAATCAGATTGACGGCGATATAACCAGTGTCAAAAAGCATATTCATAATCTCGAATTGACTACGGCAAACCGTCGGAACTGGGATATTGACTCCCGGCTCAAAGAGTATAACTTCGTTGAATCGCAGGTCGAGAAACTTGCCAAGTCAACAACTTTGCTTCAGCAGTCGTTTCAAAACTGCTTTCTTACCATTCGTGTAACCAACAGCGAAGACAACAGTCCATGCGTCGACTCTTGGATCAATATTCGCGGTGCTGGCTGCTCAAATGTTTTGCGTGACTCTTCCGGCGGGGTTTTCAACGTGAACGCCCTTTTGTCTGGCACTTATTCTTTCGATATTTATGGAAGGGGGCGCACTACTAAAAAAGACTCGCAGATAATTTTAGACCGCGCTAAAAATCGTTACTACTCGATAGGCGTCAAGCTCGATGTTGCCGCGGAGGAAGCCCCGAACTATGCCCAGTTTACAATTACGGCTCTTGATTCGGCAACAAAAAAAGCGGTCTCAAATGTTAAATTCAGCCTTCTCAACAATCAACGGCCGGCCGTTGACTTCAACAGCCCCACTGGCAGTATGGGGATGAATCTTGAGTTCGGCGAATGCAAGATTCAGGCGTCCTCACCCGGTTATGCGCAATCTACGCTCAGTTTTAAAGTTGACACACGCGCAAGCGCTTCAAAAAATATTTACTTAGAGCTGAGCAAGTCGGGGACGGCCCCCGCAGCTGTTTCGGATAAACGAAAAAAATACCAAGTCGTCGTTAGAGCCGAACACCCCGTTTACCTTATAGACAAAAGTGAGTACAGCTGCAAGCTGGTTTCCGTTGATACTAATCGGGAATATCCTTCCGACCGTTCGAAATACATGTACGTTCCAGCAGGTAAATATCGGCTCGAACTTTCAAGCCCGGTGCTGAAGCCCGTTTCGATGGTAATAGAGGTGAATTCAGCTAAGAAGCTCAATATTCCCGTTGAACCAAAATTAGCGCCGGAGACCTACTCCGTATCTTTTAATCTGCCGGCGTTTGAGCAGATGGTCCAGTACAATAAAATCAATGACTTTCTGAAATCTAAGGCGCAGCAGAGGCAAGTATTTACCACAAAGCGGGAAGGTTGTCTTGAGGTTCGCCTGAAAGCCCGCGGGAAAGGTGATATTTCCGTGAGTCTTATTGAACAGGGCAAGCAGGATGGAGGACTTGGGATAGTGAACACCTGTTATGGACCGGGAAAAGAAAACAGGTCGGCTTCCAAGACTTACAGGATTAGGAACGTCAATAATGACATCGGGAAAAACGTCGTAGTTTGGGCAGGGCTGTGGGACTCCCATGTAAAGAAGTCCAGGAAAAGCGATTATGACGCCGAAGACAAGATAATATTTACTGGAGGCTCCTTTTCCGCCGAGATTATATTCCATCCGCTGCCATTAAAGTAAATATCTGTATTTCTGGTTGCCGTATAGGGAGCCGCATTGAATTTTATGACTCTTGCGGAGCTGGTGATTATTCGGGCTTTAAATTTTGTTTTTCAGGTGCTATGGTAGCGGTTTGTGAAATTAACTACTCCGGAGGTTTTCAGAGATGAGTTCCAGATTTGCTTTTCTTTCTGAGGCAGGAATGGACAGAAGCAGCCTGATAAAAGGTTTGCAGCTTGTCCAGAAGAAGGAGGGCTTCATTTCCGATGAGGCTATCAGTGCGGTCGCTGGGCATTTTGCGATGTCTGAAGCCGAGGTCGAAGGTGTTGTTTCCTTTTACGCGCAGTTTAAACGTAATAAGCCTGGCAAGTACCAGCTCAGTGTGTGCGACGGTACGGCGTGCCATATCAAAGGGAGTTCTTTAATCCAGGAATGGATATCGATGGAGCTTGGCATAAGGCCCGGAGAGACCGATACGGATGCCCTTTTCTCACTTGAAACCGTGGCATGTCTTGGCTGTTGCAGCCTTGCGCCGGTAATGAGCATAAACGGGAAGGTCTTCGGTAAGCTCGACAGAAAGGGAACCATAAAAATTCTTAAGGATTACAGGAAAAATGGCTGACAGCAAAATAAAAATTATAAGGGTAGGTACGGCATCGTGCGGCATTGCGGCCGGCTCGGACGAAGTGCTGAAGGCAATCAGGGGCCGTGTTTCGCAAGATGTTTCTGTTGAGGAAGTAGGCTGTATCGGTCACTGTTACGCAGAGCCGATTGTCGAAGTCGTTACTTCTTCGGGCGAGGAAATAGCGTATTCCAATGTGAAAGCCGATAACGGCGCGATTGACAGCGTCCTTTCGTTGGGCAATGAATTCCGTTTCGAGATTCCCCGCGCACGCGCCCAGAAGGAGTGCATAAAGGTAACCCGGCTGGCGGGAAAAATCGTTCCGACCTCCATTGAGGAATACAAGGCCAATGGCGGTTATTCGGCGCTCGCTAAATCTCTCTCAAGCACCCCGGAATGGGTTATTGACGAGGTGAAGAGGTCAGGGCTTCGGGGCAGGGGCGGCGGTGGTTTCCCGACTGGTAATAAATGGCATTTTCTTTCGCTCAAAAAAGCTGACGAAAAAATAATGATATGCAATGCGGACGAGGGCGATCCGGGCGCGTTTATGGATAGGTCAATGATGGAATGCGTTCCTCATCAGGTCCTTGAGGGGATGCTTATCGGCGCTTACGCCACCGGCGCTACGAAGCTTTTCATATACTGCCGCGCGGAGTATCCGCTCGCTATAAAAAACCTTAGCGCGGCAATAAAGCAAATATACGAGAACAAACTTAATGTCCTTGACGGCAGAAGCCTTGAAATAATAATCAAGGAGGGAGCCGGAGCATTCGTCTGCGGCGAGGAAACCGCCATGATAGCGTCCCTCGAAGGAAAACGCGGGATGCCGCGTTTCCGTCCGCCGTTTCCGACAGATCGGGGCTGGATGAGTTTTCCAACCCTCATCAACAACGTCGAGACCTTCGCGAATATCCCTCTTATTATAAGCGAGGGCGGCGACGAGTACGCGAAGCTGGGTACCCTCACAAGTAAGGGTACAAAGCTTTTCGCGCTTGCCGGAGACCTTAAATATCCAGGTCTTATCGAGGTTCCGATGGGAATCACTCTCGGCGAGATTGTGTTCGATATCGGCGGAGCCGACAGAGACAGTGTCAAGGCCGTTCAGACTGGCGGCCCTTCCGGCGGCTGCATACCGGTCGAGCACTTCGATGTGGCGGTCGATTACGATTCGCTGAGGTCGCTTGGAGCGATAATGGGATCCGGCGGGCTTATCGTTATCGGCAAGGAACGCTGCATGGTTGAGACCGCGAGATACTTCCTCGATTTCACGCACCGCGAATCCTGCGGCAAATGCACCTTCTGCCGCGTCGGCACCAAGAGAATGTTCGAGGCTCTCGAGCGCATAACCGGCGGCTCGGGAACGGAGGACGATGTCAAGTTTCTCGAGCAGATGGGGCCTATGGTCAGGAAGGGGTCGCTTTGCGGACTCGGGCAGACAGCGCCCAATCCGGTGCTCTCGACTCTCAGATACTTCAGAAACGAGTATGACGACCATGTAAAGAAAAGGCAGTGTGCCGCCTTTCAGTGCAATGCTCTTACCGATGTGGCCATCGATCAGAAAAACTGCATAAAGTGCAAGCTCTGCATCAAGAACTGTCCGGTAAATGCCGTAAGCGATGATTTCGTGATAGACAATTCAAAATGTACCAGGTGCAACACCTGCATAGAAGTATGTCCCAAAAACACAATTCACCGCGTAAAGCGCGGAGAAGGTTATTATTCCAGCTCCCCGGAGGTCAAAAATGGACAAAATTAAAGTCACTATAGACGGTAAACTCATAGAGGCCGAAAAAGGCAAGACTATTCTCAGTGTCGCGACCGAGAACGGAATCGAAATTCCCACTCTCTGCTTTAGCGGCAAGATTTCGCATACTACATCGTGCTTTGTCTGTATTGTGAAGGACGTTAAAACTGGTCGTTTCCTTCCTTCATGCTCAGCGGTTCCCGCCGATGGAATGCAGATCGAATCATCATCCGATGATGTAACGGAAATGCGCAGAGCGGCTCTCGAGCTCCTTCTTTCCGAACATGCCGGTGATTGTGAAGCTCCCTGCACTGTTGCCTGCCCCGCTCATGCTTCGATAGAGGAATACGTGCGAGCAGGAAGGCATGGGGAATTTCTGGAGGCTCTCAAGATAATCAAGGAGCGCATTCCGCTGCCGCTTTCAATCGGGCGCGTCTGTCCGAGGTTCTGCGAAAAGGACTGTCGTAAGAATATAATTGGTAAACCTCTTGCCATAAACGATTTCAAGCGTCTTGCTGGCGATCTTTTTTATGATGAGTATATGGAGGAGCTTCCTGCTTTGACTGGCAAAAAAGCCGCAGTCATAGGCGCTGGTCCCGCAGGACTTTCGGTTGCTTATTTCCTTCGCAGGCTCGGGGTCGATGTCGTGATATTTGAAAAAATGCCGAAGCCCGGCGGCATGCTCCGCTATGGGATACCGGAATACCGTCTGCCTAAGAATATCGTCGACCGCGAGATTCGTCACTTCCTCAAAATGGGGATAAAAATAGAATGCAATAAAAAACTAGGCGTCGATATTTTTCTGAAAGACCTTAATCAACACTATGATGCCGTTGCCGTAACCATCGGATGCTGGCGCGCAAGCTCGATGCAGTGCGAGGGCGAAGAATTTGCGTCTCAGGGCATACAGTGGCTGGAATCCCTCGCCCGGAACGACTGGCAGGGAGAGAATCCAGGCAAGACTATCGTTATAGGCGGCGGTAATACGGCAATGGATTGCGTCAGAACGTCTATAAGACTCGGAAGTCCCGATGTGTCATGCTTCTATCGCCGTACTGAAAATGAGATGCCAGCCGAAAAGATTGAGATTCACGAGGCGAAGGAGGAGGGTGTGAAATTCGAGTTTCTCATCGCTCCCGTGAAACTAGCTAAAAAAGAGAGCGGCAAGCTCGTCCTTACCTGCATAAGAATGGAACTCGGCGAACCTGACGCATCAGGAAGACGCAAACCCATTCCGGTAAAAGGCTCTGAATTTGATACCGAAGCCGATACCGTAATTGCGGCAATAGGGCAGAAAACGCATGCCACCGAGGAAATTAAGACAAACCGCTATGGCGATGTCGACGTATGTCAGAAAACCTTTAAGATGGAAGGCAATGTGTTTGCCGCGGGCGATTGCGTTACCGGGGCCGCCACTGTTGTCGAAGGCGTTGCCGGAGGACGCAAGATAGCGCTCGCCATCAATAACTTCCTCACCGGTCAAAAAGACGATATCCCTGAATCGATAAACGTTTCCAGAGGACACTGGAGCAGCCTTGTAAAGGACGATTTGGTCTATCTAAGGAACGATGTTTCCGAAGAAGACCGCGTTTCCATGCGCTTTATTCCTCTGGAAGATAGGAAATCTACTTTCAAGGAAGTCTGTTCGACCATTCCGTCCGAAGATATTATGAAAGAAGGCGAACGCTGCATAGAATGTTCATGTACCGCCAAAGGCGAATGCAAACTCAAGAAGCATTCCGAAGGCTACGGAGCGAAACCGGACGCGATAAAAGGAGAAAAAGTTATTTCCGCTTACGACAACCGGCACCCCACGATAATACACGATAGAAAGAAGTGCATAAAGTGCGGGATTTGCGTAAAAATCTGCGCGGAAGTCGTCAACAAAAATCTGCTCAGTTTAAAAAATCGAGGCTTCTACTCCAAGGTGGAACCGGCTTTTGGAAATGCGCTTCCCGATTCCTGTTCTGAGTGCGGACAGTGCATCGAAGAGTGTCCCGTCGGTGCTCTTGGCTGGAAAGATAAAAACAAGAAACCATGAATGTCCTGATTAATTATATGCCCGGGCATGCCGGTCCTAAAATAATGAGGGGCTTTGTCAGGGCGTTCAGGACTCTGGGGCATACCGTAACCGAGCTTCCCGCAGGGGAAAAGCTGATGGATTCCTATGAGCTGATTATGGGATACTCAGGCTCTTCCATCATAAAGCTGGGCGAGTCAGCGTTTACGCTCGCGCAGTTTTACAATTCACGGGTGGCGCAGTATTGGGCGGATGATATTGACGATCTGTCAAAGGTGTCCAGAACGGGACTCATTCTCCAGTCGGATTTGGGGTGTTCCGAAAAATGGAAGGCCGCCGGAATCAAAAATACTTATCTGCCGCTTGCGACGGATGAGAAAATATTTCATCCGCTGGATGTAGAAAAGATATACGATGTTGTTCTTACCGGAATAGTTTCGCCGCCGCGCATGGAAGTTCTCCGGCAGCTTGCCGGACTTAACGTGGCTGTTTTCGGACCGTGGGAGCATGGCTGGAAGGACTACCCTGAGTCCGCGTCATTGTACAAGGGGTGTCTGGATACCGAAGAGGAATTGAATTTGCTCTACAATCAGTCAAGGATTTGTATCGATGCCTCTTCTCCGCAAAACCTTAATTCAGCGAACTTTACCGTTTTTAACGCAATGGCCTCCGGCTGTGTTTTGATAACGAATGAGAAGCCCGCTCTCGATTTACTTTTCGGGGAGGCGAAGCCTCCTGTGTTTAAGGAGGACTGCCGCGAAGTCGTGATGAAGTATCTAGACAATTCCATGCTCGCACGGGAAGAGGCGTTAAGACAGAGTGGAATAATCCTTAAGGGCCACACATTTATTCATCGGGCAAATACGGTTCTTGATAAAGTTCAGAAGACAGGGAAATTAGCTCTTCCTCCTGAAATAGCCTCTGAGGTCAAGCGTATCATGTCCGGGAAAAAATGACTTAAAAAGACTGATCCGGGCCGGGGAAAACACCAGCTTTGACATCTGATGTATACGCAGTGAGCGCCTTCCTTATTTCGGAGCTGAGGTCGCAGTATTTTTTTGCGTGTTTCGGCACGAAGTCAGTAAAGAGTCCGAGCAAGTCGTTGATAACCTGCACTTGTCCGTCGCAGCCAGGGCCTGCGCCTATGCCTATTGTCGGTATTTTTAGATTGTGCGTTACTTCGGCGGCGGCTTCAGAAGACATTCCTTCCAGCACTATCGCGAAGGCCCCCGCTTTTTCAAGCGCCAGAGCGTCTTTGACAAGTCGTTCCGCGTCATCTTGTGTTTTTCCGGTTATTCTGTAACCGCCTGATGTGAGAATGTTTTGAGGAAGGAGTCCGATATGTCCGAGAACGGGAACTCCCGCTGAGACAAGTCTTTCAACTGTCGATGCTGTTTTTTCACCGCCTTCGAGTTTCACTGCGTCTATCATTGCTTCCTGAAGGTAGCGTGCGGCGTTCTGCATCGCCTGTTCCGGCGAAATCTGGTACGTCATGAATGGCATATCGCCAACGATGAAAGAGAATTCCGCGCCGCGTCTCACCGCTGCACTGTGATGAAGGGACTGCTCAAGCGTTACCGGAATGGTGTTTTTGTAGCCGAGCATTGTCATGCCCATCGAGTCACCGACAAGGATGAGGTCTACTCCGCATTCTTCCGCGAGTTTAGCCGTCGGTGCGTCATACGCCGTCAACGCGACTATCTTTTCGCCTTTTTCCTTTTTTTTAAGAAAATGGCTTACGTTTATTTTCTTCTGAGCTTTCATGACCTGAAAGATATATCTGAAAACGTATTGTGTCAACCTCATTAACTGGCGAAATAAAAAAAGGCGCCGCTATTAACGGCGCCCTGTTCGGGTGGCTTTTTATTTTACGGGAGGGGGTCGAGGCTTGTTTTGTTCTTGTCGAGCAGGAACTGGTTGAACCCGTAGTCGTTTTGGTCGATAAATCCGGCTTTGATCCCGAAGTTGTCAATGTCATTTTTAATGCCGGTTATGGTATTTATGACTTCATCTGACAGGTTTTCTTTAGGCATTGCCGGTATGCATTCTATTACCGCAACAATCTGAGATTTTTTGATGATTTCTGATTCGCTGGAGAATATCCAGCCGAGTCCCGGGATATCGCCGAGCCATGGCACCTTGCTCACGCTTCGGATGAGTTCCTTTTTGTCGAGTCCGCCGACCACGAACTTCTGTCCGCCATTTTCGACCATTACCGTAGTCTTGACCTCGGACTGAGTTGTTCTTGGGACACCGTCATTTTTGAACCCTATGAGGTTTGTATTGGTCATGTCTATTGAAAGGCTAGTCGCTTTTTCGCATACACTGGGTTTCAGAGAGAGCTTGAAGCCATATCCGTTGACCTTTGTATCGCGTTGAATATTCTTGGCGATGCTGTAGTTCCGATCTGTCTGCCAGCCGGTCTGGGTAACCCATGCATACGAATAAACGTTTGCTCCATTGCTTACGCCTGTCAAGGTCCTTGTGCAACGCTGAAGTTCTGCGTCAAGACATCTTACTTCCTTGCCGAGATTCTGCCCCGTGTAGCTGAAGAAATAGGCATCCATCTCCCCGTCCAATTTCATATAGTAATAGGTTTCGGTGCCGACAGTAGATTTTGTGATTGTGAAATCTATTGCCTGTGCCGGAGCCGCGCCGACGTTTGTTGTTCCGTCGGATTTGAACAAGGATATGTCATTTCCGTTATAGTCTATGGCGCTGTTGATTCTGTATCTGTTATTGTTTGCTGCGTTGGCGTTTCCGTCGATGTCCCATGCCGCATCGCTCAGTCTTTGGTAGGCACCGATTGAAACGGTTGAGCCGATGGCGGCGCCGTCCTCTATCGAAGCTAGACTTGTTATATTCTGGATATAGCCTTCGGTGTTGTTCATTATCGAGAGCTGGCCTGCGGTTATGATCTTCGCATGGCTTTTGGCTGCCAGGTAGTCGAGGTACTTGGTGTTCCATTTCGGGCTGAAATTTACGTATTGCGTATAGCCGTTACGTGTGTAGTTCCTCGTGGTTACCGCCATTGTGGAAGGATCCCACCCATTTGTCCAGCGGCTGCCGGCGGCAAAGAGGTCGGCGCCGGGTCCGTTTTTCCAAGACTGAAAGTCAACGCCTACGGAGCCGTCATCTTCCGAGGATATCTCATATATAGTATATTTTATGAGGGCCTCGGATGTTGGCGTATCATATAGCTTGAGCATATTTTCAACGGTCTTTACGGAGTACGGAGGAGTGTAGAATAGCATTGCGTTGAGGCCGGTGTCGACGGATACTTTATCTCTGCCTCCCTCAAGTTCAGTCGGATCGTTTGATACGTTCAAACCTACACTGTCGATGACTGTTTTGAGACTGGACGCATCCCAGTATTTCGGGAAGTACAGGTAATATTTATGTCCCGAGGAGGATGAAACTTTCGGAAGGTCGAGAGTTGTTATTATTTCATCGATGCTCATTCCGCCCTGCGGCTTATCGAAGCGGTAGTCTTCGGCGGACACGATGAGTACGCCGGTGCCGTCTTCATACTTTATGACTTCGATTTTTCCGGCATCGCCCTTCACCCTTTCGGATTTCACTGCGCTCATGAGATAGGGGCGCAGTTCGTAGGGGTCTGCATACTTGAGGACATAAGTCTTAGTGAATATGTCCGGGTCATTGTTGGTGTTGATAAAATGCACCGCTTTTGTTTCATCTTTGATATTGAGCTTGATGTGTGTTTGCATCTGACTTCTATCGGGCAGCGGGGTTGCTTCGCTGTATGCCATCGAAGAAACAGGGGTCAATGCGGTAGCTCCCAGTGCCAGGAGAGACAGTATTTTCTTATTCATATCTGTGGTTTTCCTCTTATTTGATTTCATTATTTATCCATCGCCTTGATGTCTTCTTTGACCAGCTCCGCAGCTGTTATCATTTTGCCCGCCCATTCCGAGACGGCGGTGCCCGGCACAACCGGTGTCGCTTTTACGGTAACGAAGACTATCGTTCTTGTTTTGGAATCCTCCGTGGCGCCTGTGAGATATTTGATCCCAGGTATGTCGTTCAGGAAGGGCATGCCGTTGTTTTGGTTTACCTTATGTTCTTTTACGAACGAACCGAGAAGCTTCTCGCTTCCGGCATCGAGAGTGAGCCAAGACCTCATTGTCTGAGTATTGTAGACTGGGGTGCCTGTATTTGTTTCTTCAACCTGGTTTTTTATGTTGAGTACCCAGCCGAACATGAGCGTGGCTGATTCCGTGGCGGCCTCATTGAAGCCTATTGTCGGTTTTCTGAGATAGAAATAGAACTCGTCGGTGATGGTGCTTACACTGACATTCCGGTTGGAGTCCTTTTGTATATTTTGCAGCGAGGGAACAAATTTTATTTTGTAGTCTGCATTACTGTAGTTGTCGTCGCCCGGATCGCTGTTGGCGTCATTTATCACGACAAGTGAACCGGAAGAAGCGACTTTAGCCCGCCCTTTCTGTGAGAGCATGCGCAGGAATGTCGCATCAAATTGCGGCGCGACCATGAATCCCGCCATTCCTGTGTAATCCGCGGCCGGCCCGCTTGCCACATTGCTTACCATATTTTGCCACGAGCTGTAGTTGCTTACCGATTTGAAATTGAGCCAGTCATAGCCCATTCCGAGGAGGCTTGCACCTGGTCCATTTTTCCAGCTAATATAGTCAACGCCCAATTCTATGAAATCATTTTCATTGAGTTCATATACGTTAATCTGAACATTTACCTGGGGAATCGCCCTGTCGAGGGCTTTGAGCCAAGTGAGCTGTGTATTGCCATCTGAAAGCGAGTCTTTCCAGTAGAACATATTTGTCCCGAGATCGACGTAGTTTGCTCCGTCGCTCACCGTAAGCTTGAGGACGTCCCTCATATTTGATGTCGTACGGAACTTGGGATAATAGACAAATCGATAGATCCCGTCACCATCGACAATGGAACCGTTAACGTCCTTTTTTGCGCATGGTCTGTCTAGTTTTGCGATCATATCTTCGACATACGGCATCATATCAACGCCGGTGCTGACAACGATGAATGATTTGTTTCCAACCTTATAGCTGAGACGCTGCACGTCCGATTCACTATTATAGCGTTTGACCGCACCGACAATGAAAGGCGTCAGGTCTTCAGCTTTTACATGCTTAAGTTCGAAGACCTTTGTACACATGTACTTTTGGTCATAGTCCTCAATTAATGTCAAGGTCCGTGTCTCTTGGGCGGTCATCGGGCCTACGGTCCCTGCCAGCAGGGCCAGACCAGCCAAAACTTTGCTTTTCAGTTTCATTCCTTTACTGCTCCTCTTTCTATTTTTTTTCTCAAAATTTTCAGGTTGCCTGTTAAATTTTCCGTTTGAGAATAAACTTATTCCGCACGCAAAACTTTGCAAACTTCGGCATGTTAGATTAGAATTAGAATAGGGTTACAATCGGAATTATCTTCCAACCTTTACATGCCCTGCCAATAATTTGCCCGCTAATCTAGCTGTCGTTGGCGAATATTCTATTTAAAATATCGTGAAACAGAAGTTTTTTCGCAAATACATAAACATGTGTCCTTTTTTAATACGTTTTTATAATCACCTTGCTAAATTCTCGCGATGTATTACATTACCTAATTCAAATTAGCCGAATTTAATAGAAAGGATATCGGGAAATGGGAAGGAATATCATCAGTATTGCGGCGTTGTTCACGGCGGTGTGTTGTTTTACCTCAAGCTTAGTTGCTCAGGAAGCGCCGACAGCGGCACCTGTCCCTAAGCCCGAACAGACTGTCGAACAGAATGCGGACAGTGGGAACAAAGCGTTGCGGATGACTGCTTTATATTTTCCGAATAGATTCCTTGACACGGTCGATATTTTTACACTTGAACTTGGTTTCGGACATGAAGTTGCTCTTCAGCCCCGGATTACAAACTATTGCAAGCTGATTGGATTTTCGGGTGAAAAGTACTTTATAGGCAAGGGGTTTAAGAGGCAGATCGGTGGCGGACATACTGAAGGCTGGGAAATAAGCGCGATATGTTTGACGGCATCATACCGCTACCTCGACGAAACTTTCGGCACGTTCGACGACGAATTTGTCTATGATGTGACAAATATGCATATCCCGTCACCATCTAACAATGTCTATAAGAACAAGATAGAGGATTTCTGGGGCGTCGGAGTTTTTGTCGGCTGTCTTGCTTCTGTCAATGTGCAGATTCACCCGGTCGAAATGGCGGACCTTATCACAGGTATTTTTCTTATCGACATAGCAAATGATGATTTTAAGGACTCTGCGCTAATCACCGTAGAGTAATTGTTGGGTAGTTTTTCGTGCCGCGGATGAAAAACACCGCGGCATTTTTTTTGATTTTTTAAGAATTTAAAACAACATGAATGAAGAACTTCCCGTAACTAAAATAATCCCCGAACTCAAGACAGCGCTGGCACGTTGCCACAACGTCGTCTTATCTGCTCCACCTGGTGCAGGGAAGACAACGCTTCTTCCCCAATCTTTACTGCATGAACCTTGGCTGAAGGGGAGACGCATAATAATGCTTGAACCGCGCCGCGCCGCCGCCCGTGCTGCCGCTTCGAGGATTTCGGCTCTTTTAGGAGAGGAGACCGGAAAAACAGCAGGATGGCGCGTTCGGGGAGAAAGTTGCGTAAGTCGTTCGACAAGAATAGAAATCCTGACAGAAGGTATCCTCACACGCCGTATTCAGTCCGACCCGGAGCTTGCGGATATCGGACTTGTGATTTTTGACGAGTTTCATGAACGGAGCATCAATGCCGACCTCGGCCTGGCACTCTGTCTCGATATACAGGAAAACTTACGTGAGGACCTTAGGCTGCTTGTGATGTCCGCAACCATCGACGTGGAGGCGATACGCGATACAATCGGGAATTGTGAAATTGTCAGATGTGAAGGGCGCTCTTTCCCTGTGGAAATCAAATGGGAAGGCCCTCTTCCAAGGCGTCAGGAACTTTCCGGCCGCGCCGCGTCTCTGGCTATTTCCGTGATCAGTGAGCGGCCCGGCGGCGTTCTGATTTTTCTTCCAGGCGCGTTTGAGATAAATGCTGCCGCCGAACTGCTGAAAGGCAAAGTTCCTGAAGACGTTTCAGTCATTCCTCTTTACGGGAGTCTTGAACGCGGTATCCAGGATGAGGCACTTGCGCCTCCGGCCCCCGGACACAGAAAGATTGTAATCGCTACGAACATCGCTGAAACAAGCCTTACCATCGAAGGTATAAGTACGGTTATAGACAGTGGGTTCGCGCGGGTTTCCCGTTTTTCTCCGTCCAGCGGAATGAGTTCCCTTGAGACCGTAAGGATTTCTAAGGCTTCCGCCGAACAGCGCCGGGGTCGCGCCGGACGTCTCGGGCCGGGACTCTGCATCAGGCTCTGGAACGAACATGAACACCGTCAGCTTCCCTACTTCAATACCCCTGAAATCCTTGAATCAGACCTTACTCCGCTTTGTCTGGAGCTGGCCGCGTGGGGTGCTCCGCCTGAAAAACTTCGCTGGCTCAATATGCCCGGGGCAGGGGCCATGACCGTTTCTTCAGAACTTCTGATGGAACTCGGTGCCCTTGACCATTCAGGACGCGTTACCATGCTGGGGCGAGATATAGCCCGGCTCCCCGTCCATCCGCGGCTCGGCGCAATGCTTCTTCGTTCGAAGACGGATGATTCTGTTCCCCTTGCCTGTGAAATAGCTGCGCTTCTGGAGGAACGCGATATTGTATCTTTTTCAGGCTCTTCCTTCGACCCCGATTTCCGCGAACGCATCAGGCTTCTCCGGCGTTATGCGGAAAATAAACATGTGAGCGGGGTGCTTCCTGATGTGTGCCGCCGTGTCCTTGTTATTCGCGGACAGCTCCTGCGAATGTTGGGTTTTTCCTATGTGCCGCGGGATATTGAAAGGGCAGGAGACATTGCTTCGCGGGCATATCCTGACAGGATAGGAAAATCAAGGGGAACAGCCTCTCTTAACTATCTTCTCAGAAATGGAAAAGGCGCTAAATTCAGAGACATTTCCTCCTCATTCAATGCCCCTTTCATAACGGCCTTGAGACTTGATGACTCGGACGCCGAAGCTGTTATACGCCTGGCTTTACCGCTTTCGGAAGATTTTATCCGAAAAGACTTTGCGTCCGCAATAATTACAAGTGATAACGTCTCATTTGATGACGAACGTCAGGCTGTCAGCGTTGTAAGGGAAAGAAAGCTTGGCGCTATCATCCTTGACGCAATCCCTATTGCTTCTCCATCCCAGGAACTCCTTTCAAAGGCGATATGCTCAGGCATACGCCGCAAGGGACTTCATGTTCTGCCGTGGGCGAAGGAAAGTATTTCCATTCGCGAACGTGTGATTTTCGCCTTCCGCTCCTCAAGCGGGGAATGGCCCGATTGGTCCGACAATGCGCTCCTTGCGTCGCTGGAGGATTGGCTCGCACCATTTTTTGACGGGATACGCTCCCTTGACGCTCTTAAAAAGCTTGATCTTAAAGCAGTCCTTTCATCATCTCTCGGGTATGAAGCAAAAAGAAAACTTGACCGCGAATACCCTGAATCCTTTGAAACCCCCGCCGGCTCGAAAATACGAATTGATTATTCGGGAGAGGAGCCAGAACTTCCTGTCCGCGTCCAGGAAATGTTCGGATGCAATATCCACCCTGCCTTGCGCGGGGGGCTTCTTAAAATCAGAGTCAAGCTTCTTTCTCCGGCGATGCGGCCCGTACAGACCACCTCTGATTTGCCGTCGTTTTGGCGCGGCTCGTGGGAGCTTGTCAAAAAAGAGATGAAGGGCCGCTATCCCAGGCACTTCTGGCCCGACGATCCAGCAAACTCAGTCCCCACCCGCAAAACCCGACCTTCCTGAGGATTAGTTCTTCTCTTCATCCTGTGGCCTTTCTTGTTGAAAGTTGCGCGGAGGCGGATGTTTCTTTAAAAAATCCTCATATTGCTCTGGCGTCATTACTTTTTTAAGCTCATTATAGGCATCCTTGCGGATTTGATTTATTTCCCGCATGAAATAAAATTTCCTTTGTCTGCCGCCTTTTTCTTGAGTGGCCTTCTGGTGAACCTGGTCAATTTTTTTATACATCTGATTTAATATTTTTTTTGCCGCCTCCGCCTGTGCCTGTGAAAGATCAATAGATTTCCGAGTCGAAGTGACTTTTTCTTTTTCATCAAGTTTTGATGTTTGCGCCGGAACTGTTTTTTCCTTGGTGATCATCTCCGGCTTTCCCTTGAAGAAGAGCATGACGGCTAATACTAAAAGGATAAGCGCTGATAATGCGATTATTATGAAAGTTTTCAGGTTCAGTCTAAAATGTTTTGGGGCGATTTCCTCAGTCGGATTTGATATTCCGTCGATTAATTCCTTCCAGCTTTTGAAACGTTTGTCGGGGTCCTGCTCTATCATTTTCCGGGCCAGCGCCGCGGTTTGCTTTGAAATGTTATGTGAGAGATGAAGATCGGGCCTTGGCGCAAAAATATGCTGAGCAACTACTTCTACCGGAGAGTCCGCGTCGAAAGGAGGCTTAGTTGTCAGCATTTCATGGAGAACGATTCCTAGAGAATATATATCGGCACGGCAGTCGATATCTTTCCCATTTTGTGCCTGTTCCGGACTCATGTAGTGCGGGGTGCCAAAGATTTCTCCCGCGCAGGTTGTAAGGAACGTCTGATTGCTTTCAAGAAGATTTCTGGCTATGCCTAAATCAAGAAGTTTTACTGTTCCACCATTACTTATCATTATATTTGAGGGTTTTATGTCGCGGTGAATCATTTTGAAATTGGTCCACGCATAATCAAGCCCGCTGGCGATGTCCGATACTACTTTTATGGCCTCACCCTCTTTAAGAGGACCTTTTTTAATTCTCTCTTCGAGGGTATCTCCTTCGATGTATTCCATTGCCATATATTGAATATTATTATCAGTTCCAGCAAGATAAGCGGTCGCGATGTTCGGATGGTTCAGTTGCCCTGAGTTTTTGATTTCTCTCATGAAGCGTTTTTGAAAATAAGAATCCTCATTCAGCTTTTCACGCATGATTTTGAGGGCTGCCCGACGACCCATCGGCTGTTGTTCCGCCAGCCAGACTTCTCCCATCCCGCCTATTCCTATGCGTCTTTGCAGGGTAAAGTTCCCAAGTTGAATTCCCGGGCATAGGCGAGAGTCCGGGACGAGCAGCTTTCTGTTACATGCCGGGCATGTCTTTATATTCCCGAACATTTCGACATCCGCTTCGAGCTTTTGACCACAATGCGGACATTTAAATTTTAGAGAACTCATTTAAGTATCAATCTTATATTCATTCCTAGAAATTGTTTCCACTTCTACCAAGATTCAAATCTTATTGAGCTTTTTTATGACAAAAATAAATCCCCTTTTCCCTAATGCAAAGGGAAAAGGGGGAGGCAAGGCAAATGCTGTTATTATATATTATCGTCGCCGTCCGCTCCGCCATTTTCACTGTTTCCGTTACGTTTGTTCTGATTTTCATTCTGTCTTTTTGCCTGCATTTCGCTTCTCTTTTTTTCGCCCTCGGCCTTCAATGCGTCCATTTTCTGTTTCATTTCTTCATGCAATGCTTTGATTTCAGCTCTTTTAGCATCCATTTTCTGTTTCATTTCGGCCCTAAGCGCTTCTGCTTTTTTCCTTATTTCCCCCCCGCCTTTTCTCTCGCAGTTTTCCTTTCTTTCTCTCATTCCTGAATTTTCAGGTACTTCTGAATTCTGTGCCGCCGCGTTGATGCTTCCTGTGCAAAGGATTGCGATTGCCGCTATGATGATTGTCTTTTTCATTTTATTAATTCCTTTTGTTGTATTTTTTGTCATCTTTTTAATCTATTTTTTGCCGCCGGCACATCTTCCGGTGCCCTTTCCTCCTGAAGCCTTATTTGTTCTCCTCTCATGCCTTTTTTCCCGGGCCCCAGCCCTTTTCTCCTCGATTTTTTCTTTGACATTGTCTCGTCTTTCCTCGACCTTCTCTTTCATCTCGGCCCTTTTCTCCTCGATTTTTTCTTTGACATTGTCTCGTCTTTCCTCAACCTTCTCTTTCATCTCTGCCCTTTTCTCCTGATGCCTTTCTTTTACCTGTTCTCCTTTTGACATCTCTTCTTCATTTGAGGAATCTGCTGCCGCCTGGATGTTGGTTATTGCGGCAAAGAGAATTGCGGCGGCTGTCATTGTGATTGTCTTTTTCATGCTGTGTTCTCCTTTTTTAAACGGTTTCTACAGTTATTACACATTGGAATAGACAAATCTTACAGCAAATGATATAATAGTCGAAAAAAAGAAGGTTTTTTTTATGTCTGAGCACGACAGTATGCGGACACGGGGTACCCTTCTCCAGCGCATCGGGGATTCTGAAAATACCCATGCATGGTATGAATTCGTTTATTATTACCAGGGCTATATTTATGGTGTTGCGAGAAAAACCGGACTGTCTCATCATGATTCTCAGGAAATAGCCCAGCAGGTACTGACGAAGCTGTCGAATATAATAAAGACCTTTAAGTACAGTCCCGAAAAGGGCCGCTTCAGGAGCTATCTTGCGAGAATTACGGTCAATGCCGCTAGAAATAATTTTCGTGAGCAGCGGCAGAATGTCAGCCTGTCGGATATTTCCGAGGCCGTGTCGGACGAACTATCCGAAGTTCCGGCCATAAACAAACTGGCCGAAGAGGAGTGGCGCAATCATCTTTCCCGGATGGCTTGGAAGAATGTTTCTGTGTCTTTTGATGAAAGTGTAAGAAAAACGTGGGAGATGCTTTCCGAAGGCCATAGCGCGGAATACATAGCATCCGCCCTTAAGCTTTCCGAAAAAAGCATATACGTCTACAAAAAACGCGTGCTTGAAAAACTGAAGGCGGAATTCAAACGGCTGGAGGCCGATCTGGAGTAATTTATTCCCAGTTTACCTTGATGAGCTTCCGCTGGTCTTCAATGTCTTTCTTGCCGCTTTTCTGCGATGACATTATAAAGATGCCGATAACAACCATCGCCCCGAGCGCCAGCAACATTAACACAATGATTATTACAGATGAAGTGCTTTTGAGTTTTTCTGGTCCCTTTTCCTCATCCATGATGATATTTTCCCTTATTTTATCCTCTCTAATATTATAGCCTGATTTAATTTTGAATTCAAGGCGGCTTAATATATGGGAAAAAACTTGAAAAAATGCCTGTTCCGGTATTAAATAAGAGCAGAGGGATAAAAATGGGGAGAGCTATCATGGATTCATCTTTGAAGATTCGCAAACCGGCAGTGGCCGGAAAATTCTACGATGGCGACGCCGAAACGCTTCAAGACCAGATATTTGATATGATTGAAAAAGTGTCTTTGGAAATTGACGACGATGCTTCCGGTCCTGCTGCGAGGGCTCTTATACTTCCTCATGCCGGTTATTCCTTCTCTGGCATGACGGCAGTCAAGACGTTGTTGCGGACACGCGGGAGAAAATATGATAAGGTACTGATCTTGGCTCCTTCTCACCATGTTCCTTTCCAAGGCCTTGCCGCTTCAAGTTCTGAATCGTTCAGAACTCCGATCGGAGATGTTCCCGTGGATGTGAATTCCGTGAATTCCGTTCTCTCTGAAAATTCTCCGCTGATCCAGATGTTAGATGAGGCGCATCTGCCGGAGCATTCACTCGAGGTCGAGCTGCCCATCGCGCAGGAAATTCTAAAGGACTTTAAACTCATTCCTTTTATCTGTGGATACGTAGATACGGTTTCCGCCGCTAAAATAGCCGATTCCCTTAAGAAACTCTGGCGTGACGATACACTCTGGATAATAAGCTCAGATTTTACGCATTTCGGTTCTTATTTCAGCTATGTGCCTTTCCGGAGCAATATTAAACAGAACCTTAAGAAACTTGATATGGGGGCTGTTGAGAAGATAAAAGCGCTTGATCCCGGGGGGTTCGGCGAATACGTGAAATCAACGGGTACGACGATATGCGGAGCCAATCCTATAATGATACTGCTTTCGCTCCTGAAAAAACTTGCTTCCGAGGGGAGGCGCATAAATTCAGAACTCGTTGAGTATACCAGTTCCGGCGAGATAAGCGGTGATTGGTCACACTGCGTGAGTTATGCCGGAATGGCATTTTATCAGGAATGATTATTCCTTGACGGCAGGAAGATATAGTGTAAAAATACTGCCTCCGCCTTCGCGGGGTTTTAATTTTACGGCACCTCCCAGTAATTCCGCAGCTTTTCCGGCATAGGCGAGTCCGAGTCCGAGTCCTTCTTTGTAACCTTCCGCATACATTCCTGCCTTTTCGCCTGGCATGAAAATGAGATTTGTTTTTTCCGGCGGAATTCCCAAACCTCTGTCACATATGTCAATCTGGATCAATTCTTTCCCGTCGTTATCCTGAACGCCGGATACCGAAAGCTTTATTTCTGAAGATTCGGGCGAAAAGGCCGCCGCGTTTGAGAGCAGTTCTGTAACTATCCTTTTGAATATATACGAATCAGTGATGAAATCGGAGTTTTCAAGATTCCATTCAAGTTCTATTTGATGCGTTGATGGATGTGTTTTTGCTATTTCGCTTATGCAGCATTCCGTTTCCGCCTTCAGGTCGCATTCCGACGGTATTGCCGGGAGCCCTCCTGTTTCCAGCTTGCTGTACTCGATAATCCGGCTCAGCATATTGAGTAGGATATGACCGTTGTCATAGATATGCTCTGCCATTCTGCGGTGGGCTTCATCGCCATCTCCTTTGAGCATGTCGCTGAACCCTATTATCGAATTGAGCGGTGTTCTGAGGTCATGTGCCGCGGAACTGAGGAAGTTCCAACACGGTTTTGTTGCCAGTTCGGCAATCGAATTTTCAGCTGGAAATTCTTTATCAGACACGATAATCCCCTCCATCCTATTTCTTTCCATGAAGAAGACTATAACCGTCTAATTACTTAAAAACAACCTGCGTCTATCTTAAATAATAAAAAACAAGAAAGAATATGCGGTGTGTTGCTGCGGAAGAATAACCATCAGGCTGGGGCGAACTTTATGACGGCCTTCTCAATGATTCCATACACAAGGTCAAGTTCTTCATCGCTTATGCAGTATGGCGGAAGAATATAGATGACATTTCCCAGCGGGCGCAGAATCACGCCGTTTTCAATGAAGAAATTATAAAGTGTGTCGCGGGCGGGATTGAAATAGGATGTTTCTTCAGATGTTTTTATTTCCACGACGGCAATAGTACCCAGCTGTCTTGATGAAACCGCAGGAGCGTATTTTTCGATATCCTGGAGAAAACTCGTATGTCTCAATGAGATACGCTCTATATCGCGCCACGTCTTTTCATCCTCCATAATGTCCAGGCTAGCCAGCGCCGCAGAACATGCGAGAGGGTTCGCCGTGTATGAATGTCCGTGGAAGAATGTTTTCATCTTGCTGTCGTCATAAAAGGCGGAATATATTTCTTCTGTGCAGCTCGTCGCCCCGAGCGCCATGAAGCCGCCGGTTATTCCCTTGGACAGGCAGATGATATCCGCTGTCTCGGAAAGGTAATCGGACGCAAAAAACTTTCCCGTGCGTCCGAAGCCCGTGGCGACTTCATCGGCTATCGTCAGGACATTGTTCTCCCGACAGATTTTTATCATCTGCGAAAGGGTGTCTGCCGAGTGCATCACCATTCCGGCCGTACCCTGAACGAGCGGTTCAAAGATAAATGCAATAACGTCTTCGGAGGAGATTGCCTTGCGAAGTTGATCGACCGCCTCATTTTCATGTCCGCTGACGGGTGCATCTATAAAAATATTTTCAAACATGTAGGGTTTGAATGGGTTGGAGAAGACCGTCCTTGCCCCCACCGACATCGTTCCAATCGTGTCGCCATGGTAAGCCCCGTTAAAAGAGATGATTTTTGTTCTTTTGGCTTCTTTATTGAACCAGTACTGACATGCCATTTTGAGACCTATTTCGACGGAGGTAGAGCCGTTGTCCGAATAAAATATTTTTGACTGTCCGGACGGAAGATGGCGCAGCAGTCTTTCCGCAAGTTCTACCGCGGGGGCGTGGGTAAAGCCGCCGAAGATGACGTGCTCCAGTTTTCGTGACTGCTCGGCTATCTTGTCGGCAATATATGTATTGGCATGCCCGTGGAGATTGACCCACCACGAGGACACGGCGTCAATGAGTATTCTTCCGTTGTCAGTGAAGAGCCGTGCTCCCTGTCCGCCAGTGATGACGATGTTCGATGAATGTTTTTCCTGGGTGTAGGGATGCCACACATATTTCCGGTCTTTTTTAAATATCTCCGACTTCTGCATGATGATATTGTCCCATTATAAATCAAATAAAAAGATAAATTGCCAGTATCGTCGCGAATTTACAAACTATTGGCTTATTTTTTATAAGGTATTACGTAGCGGAAACCTATGTCGGTGGGGACTACGGCGGTATCGCTGGAGTATGCGCAGAAAAGGAAACGCTTTGTCGTGGATGAGCTTGCGCCTTTAATCTGGAAGAAATAGGGGCTGTCGAGGAATCTGGTCGTAGTAAACTCCCTTACGTTCCCTTCCATGTCGTTGACTCCATATATGGAGACATCTTCGGGGAAAGAGCCGGGCGGAGCCCAGAGCCCATATTTTTTTCTTGCCCCCTCATTTTCAATTGTGTAAGCCAGATTGTCGCGGTAGTAGTTGCCCCATACGTATTCTCTGCCGTCAACGCCTCTCGCCGCCTTTTCCCATTCTTCGGCTGAGGGCAGTCTTATGTCTAGGTCTGTTTTAGCGGAAAGCCATCTGCAATAAGCTTTTGCGGCATCAAGGGTTATTCCTGTTACTGGACGGTCGAGTTTTAGATTGTACATAAGATTACCGTTGTTGTCCCATGCGTCGAGGAAGCAGCGGTCATTTTCGTCGAGTCTTATTTTGCCTGAAAAATTTAATTTATCGGCTGGGGATTTTATGGATTTCCAGAATTCCAGATACTCGGAGAATGTGACTTCGTTTTTCTTTATAAAAAAACCCGGCAAATATATGGAGCGGAGCCTCACTCCTCTGGAATTGACTCCGCCGGAGAGGAAGTCGCCTGCGGGTACATATACGGTCCCAGCCGGTGTTTTCTGCGGGATTTCTATTTCAATAACCTGTGATTTAATGCCTCTCCGGATGAATACGGGATATATGAATTCGGGGATTCCGGCGCAGGTGACTTTTATCAGGTAAGAACCATATATCATCCTAAGCCCGGTTAAGGGGCTCTTGCCTAGTTTGTTCTCAAATACTGGACGGAGGAGTGATTGAGGGTCCTCCTTGAGCCTGTAGAGTCCAAGCTCTGCGCTGTAAGGAATTGTTTTTATTACGAGGGTTGTCTCGCCCATAATCATTTTTTCGACTGTGCTGAGTTCATTAAGGAGTTTCTGGTCCTTGATGTCCTGGTATCTTTTTCCGAACCATATTTTTAAGAGATTGAGCCACTTTCGAGCTTGCAGATAGTTGCCAGTCATGAGACTGTAATCTATCCGATTTTTCATTATACATTTGAATCCGTTCTCGACGCTTTCATTTTTTTCATAGGATGGCGGCACGCTGAAGTAGAGCATGAGTGCGGTGCTGTAGTTATTTTCCATTTCCGCTTCCTGGTCATGGAGTTTTTCTTCAAGCGCCTTTTCCTGCGTTGTTCTAGTACTTACTATTCGCTCGTTTTCCATTGCGTCAAGCTCTTTGTGCATGTACAGGGATTTCTTGTACGCGCTGTTGCCGCTTTCTATGTATTTCATTGCCGCATCCCTTGCTGTGGTAAAGCGGGCGTGCATGAAAATCAGGTTTGCCCCGCTGTAGCCGAGACTGAGTATGACTGCGACTGCGACAACTGACGATATTACCGGATGGCGCAACATGAGTTTCCAGAATTTGGCCCATTGTGGGGTCGCGCATGCCGATACGGTGAAGCCGTACTGGTAGTTGCGTATGTCGGCAATCATGGACTTGACGTCGGGGTATCTGTCATGCTTGGAGGTGGACATTGCTTTCAGGCAGATGGCTTCAAGTTCTCTGCTGATTTTTACTTTGGGAGCTCTTTTTTTCGGGCGTACAAAGTCGCCTTTTTCTACCCGGTTCAGAATTTCCGCAGGGTCAAGTGTATCGTCGAAAGGCGCGCCGCAGAGTGTCAGTATCGAATAGAGTATGGTGCCGAGACTGTAAATATCGGTTTTCTGGTCTATTGACTTGGTATCGCCGATTGCTTGTTCCGGCGACATGAAAAGCGGAGTGCCGCTTATTGCTCCATCCACGGTTTTCGTCCCGTCCTTTTTCAAATCAAGCTGAATATTTTCGGGATTTTGGGTACCGCTTTCGCTTTCAATTTCCTTGATATGCTTTACCAGTCCCCAGTCGAGGACGAGAACCTCCCCGTAATCGCCGACCATTATATTTTCGGGTTTAAGATCTCTATGTATAATTCCCCTGCTGTGTGCGAAGGCTACTCCCTGGCATGCCGAGGAAAATATTTCAAGAAGGCGCCTCTGCGGGTATTCGCCTATATATCTCTGATTGCCCAGATATATTTTTTCGATGATATCTTTAAGTGTCTCGCCATTAACCCTTTTCATTGTAAAAAAAATTCCGGCACTGTCGAGTACTCCTATCTCGTGTATGGGAACGATATTCGGATGTTCGATCTGCGCGGTAGCCCTGGCTTCTCTTATGAAGCGTTCCAGGTATTTGGAATTTTTTCTGTATTCCGTCCGCAGTACTTTTATTGCTACTTCACGTCCGAGCGCCGTCTCATAGGCACTTATTATGGTAGCTGTTCCGCCGGAACCTATCGTTTTGAGCTTTGAGAATTTTTCCATTGAACCGGCGGCGATATTTTTCAATACGGAGTCAAGTTCCTCAAGGGTAAGATGTCCGTCGGATGCCGAAATATAGCCATCGGTGATGAGAACGGTTTTTTCTGAGGGGCTTATGTTTTCGGAAGATTCGCTCATGTATTCCTTTGTTTTCAAGAAAAAATCATCATATATGCATGTATGCCCAATCAGAAGACGCACCGCACAATCTAAGCTATAAGTGCGTTTTTATCAAATATAGAAGGCATTTTATATCTGTGGAAAAATGTAAAAAGCCCCCTATATTTGAATTCTCTTTTTAAATACAAGGTCTTGTAAAATGAATAAACTCTACCTGGACGCATTTATCTGTGTTGTTCCGATAGCCGCCCTCATATACCTTATGACAAAGAAAGCGGGGATGCCTGCCTGCAAGGCGCTCCCGCTTGCGGCCGTGATGATGTATGCCGTTAAACTTATATATTTCAGGGCCGATCCCAATTCGGTGAATGCTATGCTTCTTGATGGCATGCTCACAGCATGGACACCCATACTTATAATATTTTCAGCGGTCTTTCTATTCAAAATGATGGAATTGTCGGGGAGAATGGATGTCGTGCGAAACCTGCTGAACCATATAAGTCCGAATAAAACGGCCCAGCTCATGGTGATTGGCTGGGCTTTTGCGTTCCTCATAGAAGGCGCAAGCGGATTCGGCACGCCCGCGGCGTTGGCGGCTCCACTTCTTGTCGGCCTGGGCTTCAATCCGGTCAAGGCGGCAATAGTATGTTTGATAATGAACAGTGTGCCCGTGTCTTTCGGTGCTGTCGGGACTCCCACATGGTTCGGGCTTGGCACGCTTGGGCTCACACAAATGGAGATGTGCCAGGTTGCCTGGAAGACGGCTCTTATTCACACTGCGGCATCGCTTGTCATTCCAGTTATTGCCTTGACGTTCGCGGTTTCCTGGCGGGAAATAAAAGCCAATATAGTTTTCATCTATATATCGATATTAAGCTGCGTTCTTCCATATCTTCTCATCTCGTTTTTCTCATATGAATTTCCGACGATTGCAGGTGGAGCGATTGGTCTTGTTGTCTCTATAATGGCGGCGAGGGCAGGGATTGGTCTCGAAAAGACTGAGTCGTCAGGAGCGATTCCTGTCGGCTGGAAAACGGCTGCTGCGGCAATGTTTCCAATATGGGGAAGCATTCTATTCTTGGCCTTGACGCGCATAAAGGAGCTTGGGATAAAGGGACTCCTGAACGATCTTTCTCCGTGCTGGCAGGTCCAGTTGGGAAGTCTTGGTACTTTTTCTGTCAGCCGTTCGCTGGCCGTTTCCCTGGAGAATATATTCGTGACAGCTTCGTCATGGACCATCAAACTTCTTTACATCCCCGCATTTATTCCATTTTTTGCATTGTCAGCATTGAGCATCATTATTTTTAAACTGGATTGCAAAACGGTTCTGAGAATATGGAACAGCTCTTATGAAAGAATGCTCTATCCGGCAGTCGCGTTGATGGGTGCGCTGGCAATGGTTGAGCTTCTGATGGGGGGCGGCGAGCATTCGTCTTCCGTCATCATAGGGAAGGCGCTGTCTAGTCTTGTCGGCGAAAAGTGGGTTTTCTTTTCTTCATATCTTGGCGCGCTCGGCGCATTCTTTGCGGGCTCCAATACCGTATCAAATCTTACTTTCGGCCCCATACAATACTCAATAGCTCAAGAGTTGAGACTGGATGTTTCAACAATATTGGCACTCCAGTCAGCGGGCGGCGCCATGGGTAACATGGTATGTGTCAACAACATCGTAGCTGTATGCTCAATTCTCGGAATCACTGCCAAGGAAGGCTTTATGATGAAGAGAACATTTATTCCGATGTTCATATATGGACTTATCGCCGCCGCCGTTGGATATTTTCTGCTCTGACTAGGTCTAATGAATAAGCCCATCCGTGCCCTCTGGTGGTTCAATATCTTCGGACGAGACGTGTCCGATAACTCTTCCGTCGTCATGGATATTGGCCACTTTTTCATCAAGGCGCTTGAACAATTTGTAGAGGTCAACGGATCCCCCGATTGTAAACCACACCGTGGTGATGGCCCCGACCATACCGACGAGTATGACACTGTTCCACAAAAACCAGTTTGCCCACCAGTGATTCGGCCACGGGCTTATCAGGTTCCATATTACAATCGTAAGAAACGCCCCGAAGTGATATACCAGCGAGTAAAAGAATACAGACCACGCTAGTATCCTGTCGCCTTTTGTATACTGCGGGTCAATACCCAGGAGTTTCGGAAGTATCGAACGAAAAGTAAGAGATACTTTTTCAAACTTGTGCCCTTCCTTGTGATATTTTCCGCGGTGAAGCATCCTTTCCATATTAAAGGCTTCTTTTGAGGTGAGAAGCGAAATAGTGACGTAAAGAGTTACCGAGATGATCATCGCTATGAAATATATTTCCTGAGAGTTGATTGGGAACTTGTCCGGCGTAACCCTCCAGACTATATATGGATTGAACGGCGCTGACACTCCCTCAATTAGCCACTTTACAGAGTCCAGCATCTGCACTTCTGCCAGCCACGGATAAATATGTTTCACCCATAAGGACTGGCTTATAAATCCGCCTACTGCCAGAATTGAGCCGCTGAGGAGCGCTGCGTAAGCGCCCCAAGTCGTGCCGCGCTTCCAGTAGAGTCCGAAAACTATGCATGGTCCCGCCCCTCCCAGCCATATCGCGCCTGTTATAGCGAAGAACATTATTATGTAATCAACCTGTCCAAAGAAGAACGAGAAGCAAAACGCGAATACGGCGACACCTGCGATTACCAGTCTGAGGAGTGTGAGCTGTTGTCTCGGAGTAAAAGGCTTTTTACGGAAAGGCAGGATAACGTCCTGTACTATGATTCCCCCCCATGAGTGCATGTAGGTGGTGTCCGTACTTACAAGAAGGAATATCATGATTGCGCAAAATATTCCCGTTATTCCGACTGGAAGTATTTGACGGATGGCAATTGGCACAAGCATCTGCCCATAAATTGTCCCGAATGTCTGTGCTTTTCCTTTATCTTCCGACTTGATGGCCCCCATCGCCACTGCCTTTATCGAAAGGGCTTTTATTTTCCCATCGGTTTCTTTTTTAGTGAGTCCAACAACCCCGACTGACTCAAGACGCTTCTCCAGTTCCGGGCTTACGACTCCTGTCTTTATATAGTCTCCTATTTCCGCACGGACAACCGCGAATTTTTCTCCGGAGGCCACGTCCCTGACTGTCTTCATTGTTAGTTCTTTATGGACGACCACGGCCTGTTTTGAATAATTGACATGATTCAGAAAGGTAAAGCCGGCAATAGCCAGCAGAACATACATCATAATGGAAAAACCGCTTCGCCAGGTTCCCAATACCCCCCCCATTTTCTGCTCATGAGGCGTAGCTGCGGCTGTACTGTATCCTTGTGCGCCGCACCATGACATGCGGTTTAGAAATGACGATATGATGCCAACCGCGACATAGAAAAGATTGAAGGTCCTGAGATTTTCAATATCGAAAGGATTGAGCATGCTCTGCCCGGGAGGACGGTTGAGAAGCGTGGGAGCCATTTCGTTGAACCATGAAAATCGGTATATTATATATCCTACGATAATAGCATACATGGGGTAACTTAGTATTCCTTGTATACAGTCGGTCACCATGATGGTAACCTGTCCGCCGATTGTTACGATGAGTATCGCTATGCTTAAAAACGCCATCATTACAAGCGCGAACGTCGGGAATTGCATCCCGAAGATATTTACGGAGATAGGCATGCCGCAGTAATAGATGATGCATCTTGCGCCGACCGCCGGAAAGATAGCGTAATTTATTACTCCGGACGCGGACTGAAGCACCGCGGCGAATATACGGAACGACTTGCTGTAACGTATCTCAAAAAATTGGCCCATTGTCATCGAACGTGTTTCCCTGAATCGGTAAACACAGTATCCCGTTAATCCAAGGACAAGTCCTATCGGTGTATTTACCGCGCTCCAGAAGCTGAAAGCAAACCCGCTGTTGTAGTACATTTCGAATATGGCCACAAGACTTATCAGCCCCATTGCCGCTTCGCCCCCCGCTACTGCGATAACATATCGGCCCGCTACTCTGCCCGCTGTGAGAAAGTCTGACACATCTTTTACGTATCTCTGGGTGCGCAATCCAATTAAACATACTACGAGAATAGGAACAATCATTATCACCCAGTCAATCCAATGCATCACTTCTCCTTTGTTAGCTTGGTTCAGACGAATAACGAGAATCGTAGTATAACACTTCCTCTAAAATAAGTCAATATCACGGGTTTATTTTAAAGGACGCAGCAGCTCGTATATGATGTCCGCGGAAAACCCCCTAGATGCCATATAACGGAAGAGCTTATCGCGTCTCTTTCGCAAATCGTCTTCTTTATGCAGCAATCTGAGTTTTGCGTCAAATACTTTCTTTGCTCTTTCCCTTTCCTCATTCTTCTCGTCGGGAGTGTCGGATAAGAGTAGTTCGTCGATGAGTTCTTTTTTTATTCCTTTTTGGGCGAGTGTATTTTTTATTCTTCTCAGTCCGTACCCCCTGGCGTGTAACGATTGGATGTAGTCTTCCGCGAATGCCTTGTCGTTCAACACGTTCAGGCGTTCGCATTCGTCAAGCGCCTGTGCTATGAGTTTGCCCTCAAATCCTCTGTCCTTGAGCTTTCTCGCAAGAATGGCCCGGCTGGACGTGCGAGACCCGAGGAGCCTGAACGCCTTCTCCAGAACCTTCCTGAAATCATCCGAAGAATCCATTAAAACTCCTCCATTCAGTTTAATTTAACGGCCATCGCGTACTTTTGCAATACCGCCGGATTGAATAAAACCCGATTGCCATTAGATTTAGAAAAATGGATTGTGAAAATAATGAACTTTTGGAGAAAAGCATTTCCTTATGCCGTTATCGCGGCTGTCACTTTTCTCGTTTTTATGAACACTCTTTCATTCCCAGTTATGGAAGGCTGGGACGACAATGTTTTTGTTACGGAAATCTCTGACTACCTCAATTTTAGGCCGGGTAGCATAATTCATCTTGTGACAATGCCCAGTCTCGGCAATTACATACCGCTGGTCAATCTTTCATATGCGCTCGATTACAGCGTCGGCGGGCTTGACGGCTTCATGTACCATTTTCAGAACGTGTTATGGCATATAGTCGCATGTGTCGGGCTCTTCAACTGCATAAGGTTGCTGGGTGCGCCCTCGGCTGTTTCGCTCGCCGTGACACTGCTTTATGCCGTGCATCCGCAGAGGACTGAGTCAGTGGCATGGGTATCGGAAAGGCGTGATGTTATGTGCGGCGCGTTTTATTTCTGGTCAGCTTTCTTCTATTTAAAATTCAGAGACAAAAAGGCGTTTTCTCTGACTGCCTTTATTCTTTTTCTCTGCGCATGCCTTTCCAAGCCTGCTGCGGTAACGATGCCTGTTACGCTTGCCATGTATGAGGTGTGGAAAAACCGCTCAATCCTGCCCGTCTCGAAATATCTGAAGTTGCTTCCTTTTTTTGCCGTTTCGCTACTTGTTTCCGCAGGAACTTCTATACTTCAGCTCAACCCTTCGAGCGCGGTGACTATAATTGAAAAGCTTCTGACAATACTTCACAATTTTTCATGGTACGCCTTGAAAAATATCTACCCGGACGAGATGGCTCCCGTGTATCCAAAACTTGTTTTTGACGGTTCGCTCATTCTTAAAATATCCATTTTTTATATTCTTGTTGCGGCCGTTATCTTTCTTGTTGCGATCAGAAGCCGTAAGTTTTGCATATACACCGTTCTGCCTTTTCTGATAGCCTACTCCGTCTCTCTCCTGCCGACAATAGGTTTTGTCCCAATAGGGATCGGAGTGTGGGACTATGCCGACAGATATTCATACATACCTTCCGCGATATTGGCTGCCGGAGTCGCTTTAATGTTAAGCAGCACGGCTGAAAAACTTTCGCTTCGCAATCCCCTGTATGGGAAAAAAATTCAACAGGCGGGACTTCTTGTTATGTCTGCGATGATACTATTTCTTGCGTGGATAACATTCTTCTACAACTACACATGGAAGAGCTATTCCGACCTTGTGGAGATAACCGTCTCCAATAACCCGCCAAACAGGAATTTTCTGTGCCTGTACGCGATAAACATGTTTGCCGAAAATAAAAACGATGATCCCGAAAGATGCGCGGATTATCTTCTTTCTGTAGAAAATAAGGAGAGCTTCGATCACAACGGCAAAAGCCTCTATTATACGGCAATGGCAGTAAAGGCTGCTGTTCTTTACCGGAAAGGCAATACGACTGAAGCCCTTAAGCTCTTCAACGAGTCATTTACACATATTAACGTATTTGTGTTCCAGAACCCAAGTCCTTATACAAAACTTCTTGAGACTGCCGCCGGTTGTTATCTGAAGAGCGGAAAGAAAAAAAGGGCTCTCCGCTGTTACGACCTTATTGCCGCCAATTTCGAGCATGGAAAAGAAAATAAAGCATTATTTCATTTTTACAAAGGAGTCTCTTTTTATATAAGGGGCAACCTAAGTAAGGCCGAAATGGAATTTTCCGAAGCTTCCGTTCTCGCGCCCGATGACCGGAATATAAAAGCAAACCTGGATGAAGTCAGAAAAGCGCAAAACCAAAAATAATAAATCTGAACTTATCTGTATTTATTAATTTCATCCCTGAGTTCGCGCGTCGCCTTTCCTGCGGCGGCTGCAAAGTCGTTGCCGTTCGACGCGTAAATGATTCCGCGCGATGAATTTATCACAAGGCCTCTGCCGTCCGGCGTTTTTCCGTTTTCGAGCACTTTGCGCACGTCGCCGCCTTGGGCTCCTACGCCGGGAACGAGGAACGGGATTGTGCCACAGATTTTTCTTATTGCGCCGAGCTCTTCGGGGAATGTCGCGCCGACGACGAGCATCAAATTTTCATTGTAGTTCCACTTCGTCATGGCGTAGTTTGCCACGTGCTTATAAATCTCGAGTCCATCGTGTTTGAGTTCCTGAATCTCGCACGAACTGGGGTTCGACGTGCGGCAGAGGATGACTGTACCTTTTTCTTTTCTGTCGAGGAAGGGCTTCAATGTATCGGTTCCCATATAGGGGTTCACCGTCACGGCGTCAGCCCCGTAAATATCGAAAGATTCTTTAGCGTACATTTCCGCGGTGCTGCCTATATCGCCTCTCTTTGAGTCGAGGATCACTGGTATTTCCGGATATTTTTCAGACATGTAGGCGATTGTCATTTTGAGTTCGTTTTCCGCTCCGTATCCGGCATAGTACGCGAATTGCGGCTTGTAACAGCATGCGGCTTCGCTTGTTGCGTCGATTATCGCTTTGTTGAATTCGAATATCGGAAACTTTTCGCCCTTGAGGCAGGGCGGAAGTTTTTTGAGATCGGGGTCAAGCCCCACGCAGACAAGTGAATTCTTTATATCCCACGCCTTTTTAATCTTTTTCATAAAAGTCATTTTATCATTAACCTTTCTTTAAAATCAGGGAGATGAATTTAGTGTCCATTCGCCACTAAATCAATAAAAGCTGCGGCGGAATTCTAAATATCCGGCCTTCCTGCTCTTTTTTTAGTGTCCATCTCAGCTGATTTGATTGGGTGGGCTGCATTTATAATGCCTTTGTAGTAAGAATCTTCTGAGTTTAAAAATGTAGGAACCTTTTCTCCTGCCCTGAAATTATTCCGATTCGCCCTGAAAAGATGCCCATGTTTTTTATACAAATCCCGTGAACTTTGATTAAAGACGTACTAAATTAGGAAATCTAATGAAGATTTTTTTATAATTTGGAGTTGATGATGAACAAATTTAAATTGGCGGGAACAGGTTGTTCCGTAGGCGATTATCTTTATGCCAACGTTGATTTTACCAGTGAGACATTCAGAAAATATCTCTCTCATAAGCCGGGCGACGGCGGACTCATTCCCGGACACTTGGTTTTTCTTGACGACCTTTGCCGTTTTGCCAATGCGGATTATAAAACTATTTCCCAGGATCTGACCGGAGCGAAGTCGCCCGATAAATTCAATATCGGCGGTCCCGCCATCGTGTCCATGATAAATGCCGCTCAGCTTATTGCCCACAAGGGAATATCTGCAGATTTTAGAGGCGCGGCGGGGAAGGACGACACGGCGTTTCGAATTTTTAAGATACTGGAAAAAACCCCGATATCCGCGAAAAATTTCAAAATAAGCGACGCAATGACGCCGTTTACCGATGTCCTCTCCGATCCCAACTATAATGAAGGCAAAGGCGAACGCACATTCATCAACAATGTCGGAGCCGCGTGGGACCTCGGCCCCGAGGATATTGACAATTCGTTTTTCGACTCCGATGTCCTCCTTTTCGGAGCCACAGCACTTGTCCCGAAGCTGCACGATGGTCTCACAGACCTCCTTCGCAAAGGACGCGATGCGGGTAAGTTCAATATCGTAATTACCGTTTTCGACTTCAGAAATGAAATGAAATTCCCTGATAAAAGGTGGCCTCTCGGCGAGAGCGATGAGTCGTATAAACTTCTTGATCTCTTGATTGTTGATCATGTCGAAGCCCTCCGTCTCAGCGGCGAATCCAATATCAACAACGCGATGGCCTTCTTTATAAAAAAAGGCGTGAAAGCTTTTCTTGTAACCAACGGAGCCAAAGATATTTCGATTTATTCAGATGGAACGGCATTCCGAAAGCTCGATCTGACATCCCTTCCCATTTCAAGCTATGTTACAGAAGAACTTTCAGCGCACCCCGAACGCAAAGGCGATACCACAGGATGCGGCGACAATTTTGCGGGCGGCGTAATCGCGTCCGTGTGTTCTCAACTCCAGGATAGCGGTCCGCGTTCGCCAATCGACCTCGTTCAGGCGGCTGCCTGGGGCGTAGCTTCCGGAGGCTTCGCGTGCTTCTATATCGGCGGCACATATCTGGAACAGACACCAGGCGAAAAGCTTGAGAGGGTCGCCTTCTACTTTAAGAATTACGTTGAGGAAATAAAAAACTACTACAAGGTAAGAAACCTTGAGATTTGAATTGAAAGCTTCTTCTCTATGTGTTAAATTAGTAAATGGGACTTTTAAACAAGGGGACTAATGATGAGCCAGATAGACAGTTATCAGGAAAAAGTTTATTACAAAGACGCCAATGTGAAAGTTACCGACCTGAGGATAACCTGCAACCATGTAACCATACCCATTGACAGGATAGACCATTATTCGATAAACTTCAGAGCCAATAATCTGCTTTTCGCCTTTACCTGCTTCATGATTTCGCTCATCGGAGTTTACGTCACAGTCAGATATCTTTCCTCTTGGGGGTATCTTGGCTTTATCCTCGTAGTACTATGTTTCGTATGGCTCAGAATAGAATATTCAACCTATGTGGAACTCTTTGTTACCACGGGCCCGAGAAGAGTAAAAATGCTCGACACCGGAATGAATAACCGCGGATACCTTTTCAAAATAGCGGATGGCCTCAGCGATGCGCTGCTCGAAAAACATAAAGAGAAGGAATCCGTCGAGTCGCCAGGACAGCTTTCTCTTTCCGACACGATGAAGCTTAAGAAAATTATTATGGACTACGATAAAAACGAGTAGCTTTAAAACCCATGGGAGCTGAAGATGATATTTGATTCTATTTCTAATTGGGGCGAGTACTTTAAAGGCAATAAAACATGGGAAAAAGCTTTCAAGTTTATTCAGTCGCTTCCTGCCGGCGGCGATGTTAAAGACGGCAGAAATGAAATAGACGGCGACGATATCTATGCAAATGTTTCCTCATATGAGCCGCTGTCTGAAGCGGATGGCATTTTTGAGTCGCACCGCAAATATATTGACATCCAGCTTTTACTCTCAGGATGTGAAAAGCTCTACTCATGCGCTACCGAAGAGCTGACCGCAAAAACCGAATACAACAGTGAAAAAGACTTTCTGCTTTTCGACTCACCCGATACCCCCACGGTCGAAATTCCCATCAAGCCTGGTTGTTTCGCGATGTTTTATCCTCACGATGCTCATAAACCCTGTATCCGCTGCTGCGGAGCTTGCGCCAAGGTGAAAAAGGTCGTTGTGAAAATAAAAGCTTCGCTGCTGGCCTAGCCGATATGCAGTTCGCTGACTTCCTGGAAATTGTGGACAAGGTAGAATGATTCCGGTTGCAGCCGAAAGACCGCTGTCTCCTTCGAGCGTACAAAGTCCTCAAGCATGGGGAATTTTTTTGCGTAGCTGGAAATAGCGTCTGCTGACTTTATCTCCGTACAAGGACCGGTCACAGTGAGTGCGCACGCGCCATAAAAATCCTCATCACTGCCCGCCGCTTCGCTTATCAGAAGTGCGGCACGCGGCGTGCTTTTCAGGTTGTGATATTTTCTGCCCTTTATCGGCGTCGCGAAAATTATAGAGTTGCTTTTTGTAATATAAACGAAGCCTACAAGACTGGCATATGGCGATTTGCCGTCGAATGTCGAAAGCGTTGCGAGTTTACAGTTATTTAGAAGGTCTGTCATTTCTCTTTTTACTTCGGTCTTTGGCTCTTTTTTCATTTGAGTCCCTCTCAGGTGTTTTTATATTCAGGGTGTACGGGCAGGCTGACCGCGACCGTCGTTCCGACGCCCTCTTTTGAGGTGAACGTCATCTCTCCGCTATGTTCTTTAATAATTCCCGCGGATATGGAAAGGCCAAGGCCGGTTCCGCCTCTGTTTTGTTTAGTAGTGAAAAATGGATCGATTATGTGTTTTAAAAATTTCTGAGGGATACCCTTCCCGTCATCATTTATTCGGATAACTATATTTCTCGATTTTTTGCAGAGATACGCGGTCACCTCCAATGCAATTTTTTTGTCGGGGTCCGACTGGCATGCGTTCTGTATAATATTTATCAAGACCTGTTCTAGTTTTTGAGATGTACCTTTTACCGGCGGCAATCCCTCCTGGATTTTTACTTTGCAGGAAGCTGTACTCCTTTTTATGACGTTTGAAAGTAGGGTCAGCGATACATTCACAACTTTGTCAATATGCACCGTCTCTGCCGTATCCTGACTGTCTTTCCTGGCATAATCTCTGAGGCCGCTTACGATTCTTTTGATTCTTTCAACACCGTCCATTATGCCTTCGAAGAGGTGTGTTATAGTCTTTCCCGTTTCTCCGTAGGGTATTCCTCCCAACTTGAAGTCGCCATAACTCCTGCTGAATTCCTTTAGTATGGGCTCCGTATCTTTCCATACGTCGTGGAGAAGAGGGGTATTCAACATTATGAAGTTGGCAGGGTTGTTTATTTCATGGGCAACTCCGGCTGAAAGTATCCCGAGCGAGACCATTTTTTCGGCATTTACGAGCTGTTCCTGCCTGAGTAGCGCCTCTGTTTCCGCTTTCTGACGCATTATCGCCCCTGCAATGAGTTCTGAACATGGCTTGAGGCGGTTTAACACATTTGAAAAGTCTTTTTCAATTATTTCCGGATTTTCAAATCCGATAAACCCTTTTGTTTCTGACTGCATATTAATAGGAAGAATGAGAAGTGAAGAAACGGTGACTTTGTCAATCAGGATGCTCAATTCGGACGGAAGCACGGTGGAATTTCCTTCTGAATTTATCCATATATATCTATTGCTTTGAAGCTCCTTGAATATATGCTTTGCGGCAATGGCTGTAATTTCTTTCATCGGTGAACCCTGTGCGGTCTTTTTCGATTTATTCCACTGATGGGTCTGTTTCAGGGTCTCCGTATCCTTCTCTGAAGAAAAAATGACGCCGCCGGAGGCCGGGCAGAGCAGCGCAATGTCTCCTAGTGCAGATTCAATTGCCTTGTCGAGTCCAGCTGTTCCGTGAAGATTGACAAATCTTGACGCTATATTTGAAATTGTTTTCTCGAAGGCAAGTTTTTCCTTGAGTTCCTCTTCTGTTTTTCTGTTTTTAGTTATATCATTTCCGACGCATAGTATTTCGGAAGGCGTTCCATCAGCGTTTGTTAGTACTTTGTTCGTCCATGCAATCCAGACCAGTGTTCCATCCTTCAGTATGTTTTCGTTTTGATGTACCGCGTATTTCCACGGTTCTTTGCAAAGGTTGTATAGGAGAAATCCCATGTTAGCGCCGTTGGAATCATATTGAGGAACAATTGTTCCTATTACATTTTTCCCCTTCAGTTCCTCCATGGAGAACCCGAAAAATTTTTGTCCGTATTCATTAAGGAATATTATGGTGCCGTCAAATTTCAAACGCAGTATTATACTGTTGGCGCTTTCGACAAGCTCCCTGTATTTTTTTTCACTCTGCAGAAGAGCACTGGCAGCTTTTTCCCTTTCTGTAACATCTTCAAACACGGAAACTATTTCTCCGGACGGCAATCTATATACATGGTTTTTTGCCCATGCTTCATCGTTGGCACGGGAATAAAATGCACCGGGCAGTTTTTCCGGGCGTCCCGTTTTGTAAACGTTTTGCAGAGCCTTTGTCAAGCCGGTTTCTGCGGCGTGCGGAAATACATTTTGCAGGGATTGTCCCTTGATATTTTTCTTTATGCATGATGTTATTTCTTCGCCGGCCTTGTTTATGTCGCAGATTATGAAATCTTCACCATTTTTTACAGGCCCATATATCAGGACGCCGTCCATCATATTGTTAAAGAGTTCCTGGAATTTAAATTCGCTTTCTCGGAGTGCCCTTTCGGCTTTGATTTTTTCGGTTATATCCAGCATAAAGACGAATTCGAACTCGTTGTCCTTGTAGTTAAGGTAATAATCATTTACCTCCATCGGGATCAGCTTGCCCTGCGGCGTTCTGTAAGTTGTCCTGAAGAAAATGCTTCCTGAGTTTTTCAAATGTTCCCAGTGCTTTTTCCGTGACCCGTATATGCTGTTTACGTCAATATCATTGATTTTGAGTTTCATGAGTTCTTCGCTGGAGTCTGCCCCCAGCTTTTTGGTTGCCGCGTCATTTGCGTAGAATATGCTTCCGTCCTCTTTTATCCACATCACTCCGATGGAGGCTGAATCCAGAGATATTTGGGTGAAGCAGAGCTTCTCCTCGATTTCCTTTTCCTGTGAAATATCTATGGCGCTTATTATATGGTAGGCCGGTGCGTTCTTGTTGGATATGGTTTTGCCTGTCATCATAACAGGGTATGGCTTTCCATCTTTATTTTTAAGCCAGATTTCTTTTGAGCTGAACTCTCCGTTCTCCTGTATTTTTTTCAGGATTTTATCAGTGCTGTCTTTGTTCTTAAGCGGGAACAGACTTCTGAAGTCGAGTCCTTCGAGCTCCTCAGGCTGACAGCCGTGGCGCAATGCGAAGTATTTGTTGGTGTATCTTACTATTCCGGATGGCGATGTTATTATCATGCCGAAGTTGGCGCCGTCCATCATCTGTTTGAACTGTCTGAGTTCGGAAATTACTTCACTTCTCTCCCTGATGACCTTATTAGCAGCGGTCGCTATTTTCTCGAATTCTGCGAAGTTCACGCCGTCAATGTCCATCTGCACATTTTCATTTACGGACTTCTCGAAGAATTCCAAGAATATTTTCATTGAAACTTTTGCCTTGCGTGTCGCGTAAAAATTTACCAGCAGAGATGCGCAAAGGACAAAGAGAAGGCTCACTAATATCTGAAAAAACTGCTTTTGCAGATCAGCGTAAGCTTCATCTTTTTTGGCGTCAATGGATTTATTGATTTTGTCGAGGTCGGAACCGGCACCCACCGCCCACTCCCACTTTTGAAAATATTCAACAAAACATACTTTTCCCTCCAGCAGCCCTTCCGGTTTATTTTTCCACAAGTATCTTGTAGAGCCGCCGTTTGAGCTGAAGATGGCCTTGTGATACATTTTCTTCAGGCTTTCCAGAATCCTTTTATGGTCCGATTTATAGAATTGTGCAGTGAGATTTTCCTCCCGCGATGAAAAAATAGTTTCTCCTTTATTCGTGATGACAAAAAGATAATTATCTTTGTTGCAGAGTTTTACCGTCTTTATCCATCTGAAGAGCTCTTTTTTAAGCCCCTCCTCCATATCGTCCAGATATTCGCCCGCCCCTATGAAAAGATTATAGGGCTCGAAGTATCTGATATATGATATCTTTTTGAATTCCTTTTCACTTTTATCCCCCGGCTTCTTCCATTTATATTCGATGAACGTAATCCGCTTATCCTTTATTCCCCGTATAAGGGATTCAGTGCTTGTTCTGTCGCCATTGCCTTCAGATCCTGGCGTTTTGAACTCGTCCTCTCCCGTTACGAAAATATATCTGTTTTTATCATCGGGCGAGTCCAGCGCGTGCAGAGAACTTGTTATCATCCTTTTTAATTCATCTTTGCTGAGGGTTCCAGCATTGTTTTCATAAAGGGTAGAAGCCACTCGCAACGCCCTATCAACTTTTTTGATGAGGGATGCTCGCACGCTGTCCATGCCTTCTGATATACGGAAATTTATATATTGAAGTGTTTTTTTTACTTCTATGGCAAGTTTTTTTTCCTCGACATCGAAAGCCACCCGTTTTATTTCGTGGCTCTGGTCGTCAAATTTATTATATTCCCGGAAAAGCAAGAGGAAGGCGACAAGTCCGTATGTCACGATTATAACGGTCATATTAAGGAAAATAAAACCGGTTATACTGTTTTTTCGCTGCAACATCTTTCCGCTGATGCCTCTCAAAACGGTTACGCGTTTAATTTGTAACGAGTTTAGACAACGGGACTAACTGCTGGGATTAGGCTGGCTGCCCTTTACCAGAAAAATAGCATCCTTGGAAGCGTCCGGCGAAAGCTCGACCGCTTTTTTTATGTATTTTAACGCCCCGCTATAGTTCCCGAACCAGTCAAGAAAAAACGCAAGCTGGAGATATTCCTGGGCAGCATGCCGGGCTCTTTCTGCCGGGGAGACAAAAGCTCCGGTTCCCTTCAGGCGTATATCGGCAAAGTATTCTACCAGAACTATTATCTGTTCCATGGGTACCTCTTTCCAACCGAACGCTTCACTTTTTGTTGCCCCTTTTTTCATTATGACAATCACATTTTCATTTGCCATTGATATCGCACCGTTATATTTGCCACTTTTCAATTTTATCTGTCCCTGATACGGAGTTTTGGCGAGAAGTTTTATGAGGTACGTTTTCAGGCCTTTTACTACGCCCATTCTCTTTATCTCGTCTTTTTTTGTTTTCGTATCGGGAAGAGAGTCAATGTAGCTCTGAAGCAGATTTTTTGTGAAGTCCAGCGATTTGGGGCAGGGCCTTTTTTTGAAAATTTCTCGGGATTTCGTAAACTCCTCCAAACTGGTGGATGTGATGTTTTTGATGGATTCTTTTATGTTCGCGGAAAGTGGCGTTGATACTTTTGAGGCCAGCAGTCGTGGCATCCCAGCCCTCAGTTGGAACGAGTTTGAACACCAATTTTTCCATGTTTGCGCACCAGCCGCCCATTTTTTTACGGATGGGGAGCTTGACGATTCCTGCGCTTTCAGATAATTGTCAAGATAAAACAACATTTCATCCTGATTCAGCCTTATATCCGATGCTACTTTCCTTACAAAAATAGAAATGTATGCCAGGGCAGCTTCAGAGGGCTTTTTTTCGGATGCGATGAGAAGCAGTTCCGGCGTTACCGACATGTTCCCTGACAGATAGTCCGTAATCAGTACGGAGGTCGCGTTTGTGTCCCCTTTTTTTTCTGCGATACGGCTTGTTGTCTCCAAAGCTTCTTCTTCCGCGGCATCTACCTTATTATTAAGGTACTTATCTATGATTGACGCTATCGCTTCAAATTCTTTTGTATCGATGTCCGCTTGGAGCCGGACCGCGGTGAGTAGTATCAGAAGACACATATAAAAACGCTTAGACATAGTTTTCATTCATCCTTGTTGTCTTAATTAAGTTGCCGTCTTCAAAGTGCTCTCGTCAGTTTCCACGAGAAAGCCTGTCGGCAAGCAGTTTGGGTAGCCCGGCTTCGATTATACTCTGCTGTGTACGGCCTATATCGTACTCAACCCTCAGAAGTTCTATTTCATTTGAGTCAGTATCGAATATTACCACCGAACTCCTGGCATCGAAGTCGCGCGGCTGACCGACTGAACCCGGGTTAATCAGGTACTGTTTGTTTTTTTCATCGGGAACTTTTCTGGACTTCAGTATTTCAATAGAAATTTTATGGTTTTCATCATAGGTAAAGAAGAGTGGTATGTGCGTATGTCCGAAAAAGGCGAAGCGCGATTCCTGCAGGAAAAAGTGGAAAAGCGCGGTTTTTGGGTCGAGAATGTATGGCCAGTATTCACCGTCTACCGCCTCCAGCGAGGCGTGCGCGAAAAGAATATTCTCAAACGTGATGACATACGGTAGCGACGCCAGGTAGTCAATGTCTTTCCGGTCAAGCACAATCTGGGTCCAGCGTATCACTTCTTCCGCATAGGGCTGTATGTCCCAGGGACCTTTCAATAGTGTCGTGTAGTGGTCATGATTACCCTTGACACAGAGGATTTCGTGTTCCCTTATAAAGTCTATGCACTCTTTGGGGTTCGCTCCATAGCCGACTATATCGCCTACGCATATAAGCTTGTCGACGCCATTTTTCTCCAGCATGGAGTAGGAGGCCTTCAGCGCCTCGTAATTGCTGTGAACATCTGAAAATACCCCTAAACGCATCTCAAATCTTTACCATTATAGTCTTTTTTTTAACCAAAAACACTTTCAACCCGGCTGAATATAGACTCTCCTCATTTTATATTCCAGTTATATCTCTAATTTTTAAGCACGTCCGCATGGTGTTTTTCCGGAATAATAATCGTGAATGTGCTTCCTTTTCCGGGTTCACTTATGACTTCGACAGTTCCGCCATGCGCATGTACGATGTGTTTTACTATCGCCAGTCCCAGCCCTGTCCCGCCCATTTTTCGGCTTCTTGCCTTGTCCACTCGGTAGAATCGCTCAAAGAGGCGGGGGAGGTGCTCCCTGGAAATTCCGCAGCCGTTGTCCGTCACCCTTATTTTTACAAGAAAATTTTCCCTCATCGCGGAAACGCTGACCGCACCGCCTTCAGATGTGTACTTTATTGCATTGTCCAAGAGGTTTACCAGTGCCTGTTCAAAGCTCGGAAGAGATATTTCAGCGGATACATTCTCCCCGCAATCCACAGAAAGTGATATATTTTTGCTTTCTGCCTTTAGTCCGCATAGCTCCGTGGCATTTTTTAACACACCCCGTATTGACGTCAGATGGTGTTCCATTTCGATGGAGTTTTCCACTTGCGAAAGACTTAGAAGGTCATCCAGCAGACCGAGCAGCCTGTCCGTATGGCGCTCTATTATCTCCATAAACTTTTTTGACTCTTCAGGGTTTTCGGCGGCTCCGTCAAGCAGTGTTTCTATGGAGCCTTTTATCGCCGTTATCGGGGTTTTTATTTCGTGAGAAACGTTCGCTACGAATTCACTTCGCATATTCTCAAGCTTCATTATCTGGGAAATATCGGAAAGAACCAGTAGCAGCCCCGATGCGCTGTTTATTGAGTCTCTCAGCATATTCCCTCGTATTTTTATTGTCTTGTCGCTACCCCCGGCATAGATGCAGAAGTTCTTTTCAATTGAGGTCTCTTTTTCAAGGATCTCTAGCGCGAACGCATGGATTTCGCTGTTTCTGACGGCCTCCAGCAGCGGACGGCCCTCCCCACTTTTTGAGATTCCTAGCAGTTTTATTGCCGCCTCATTAGTCTGGATAATGTTAAGTTTAAGGTCCAAGGCGATAATACCTTCGGACATCGCGTAAAAAACTGCGTCTCTCTCATTTTTCTCCCAGCGCGCGTTTTCTTCTTTTTCCCTTATCAGTTTGAGCGCTTTGTTTATATGCCTGGCTGTCCTCCTGAAAAAGGACTTTTCGGGAACATATATTTCACTCAATCCCGTGCTTTCCGCGATTCTCCCTGATATTTCTTCAATTTCCCGCAGCGGCTCCCGAAAAAGTTTTAGAAATGCCAGAAGCACCGAAAGTGTTATGACTATGGATACAAAAAGGGAAATGATGCTTGAGACCAGCAGATAGTCCGCCTTGCCAGGAATGAGCTTTAGGTTCATTGAGCACAGGAGTACGTATGTTTCCCGCCCGGTGGCCGCTACGGGGCACAATACGAGCACCCGCGAACTTTTCGCTATTTCAGATTTCTCTGAAATAATTGTCTTCCCGTTCAATGCCACTTTGATTTTTTCTTTTATCTCTTCGGCGGGGAAGAGGAAAGCAGTCTTATTCTCATAAAGTACGGTGCCGTCTTTTCCATAGAGTGCGGCTCCGGTCCCTGATATTGATTTATCCGTCCAGGCCGAAAGTATTTCCAGATACGCTGATATCGGAATTTTTTCAAGAATGCCCTTGAGGGAAAGTGTTCGGGTTACAAGATCGGAGGTCTTGTGTTCTATGATGGAGGAATTTTTCCATTCCCTGTCCAGAAAAAGAACAGAGGAAAGAAAAATATTTACGGCGACAAATATCACCGCCGCCATTGTGAAAAATATTTTCTTTTCGTACATTATTCTTCAGTTCAAAAAATCATTATATATCGTCACGGAAGCGGTAACCTACGCCCCTTATGGTTTCTATATAGTCGCAGCATTTCCCCATTTTCTTCCGGAGGCCGACAATCTGAACGTCGATGGCTCTTTCGGTAACAGGATAATCATCGCCCTTTACATCGTTGACTATTTGATTTCTCGTATATACCCAGCCGGGCCGCTTTGCCAGCAGCCGGAGTATTTCAAATTCTGAAAATGTAAGAGTTAGCGGACTTCCCCGCAGGAGGACTTCGTGCCTTCCGGGGTTTATCACCAAGTCCTTGCGCTTGATTACTTTTTCCGTATCCTCTTGGGGTTCTCCTCTTCTTAATGCAGATCTAACCCGTGCTACAAGTACCTTTGTACTGAATGGTTTAGGTATATAGTCCTCCGCACCCATCTCAAGTCCTGCCACAATGTCTGCTTCTTCGCCTTTTGCCGTAACCATGATTATAGGTATATGTGCTGTTTTACTGTCATTCTTGAGGATTTTGCAGACTCTGAGCCCGTCGAGTCCCGGAAGCATAAGGTCTAGCAGTACCAGATCGGGCATAATCTGTCTGATTTTTTCCAGGCCTTCTTCGCCTGTTCCTACGCAGATGGTTGAATAACCTTCTCTGTTTAGATTGTACGAAATAAGTTCTTGTATGTCCTCTTCGTCTTCGACTACGAGGATATTTTCCTTAGCCATGAGCTTCCCCCATTGTGAATTGTTCTATCCTCTTTTAATCTAAGCTAACATTTGTATTTTAGCAAAGAATTAAGATTATGTTAGTTCTTGACTAAAAAAAGGAGGGATTGAAAGGAGCTTTGTTAGAAAACTGTTATCAACTCAGGGACGATATCGTTGAGGTCGCCACAGAGGGCGATGTCTGCGATTTTCATTATGTGTGCGTCCGGGTCTGAGTTTATTGCGATTATGAAGTCAGATCCCTGCATTCCGGCCAGGTGCTGAACTGAACCGGAAACCCCGCAGGCTATATAAATATTTGGATGTACAGTGGTTCCGGTTTGCCCAACCTGTCGCGAATATTCCAGCAATCCGTTGTCTACAACGGGACGGCTTCCCGCGAGCGCACCGCCAAGTTTTTTAGCGAGCGTTTCCACTTTTTTTATTCCCTCCGAATTGCCGACGCCCATACCGGCACAAACGACTATCTGCGCGTCCGCTATATTTTCTCCTTTGTTTTCGAAAGGAGTTTCGGAAATAATCCTTTTGGAGGGCCATGATTCTGAGGCGTCAAATTCCACAAATTCGGCAGTTTTTCCTGTGGACTGCGGAGCGTTCGGTGCAAACACGTGCGGCCTGACCGTTGCCATTTGCGGAAAGCTTTCGCAGATTATAGTTGCTAGGAGATTGCCTCCGAAAGCAGGCCTAGTTTGAAGAAGCTTTCCGCTTTCCGCCTGTATTTCAAGTCCTGTGCAGTCGGCAGTGAGGCCAGTCTTGAGTTTTACTGCTATTCTTGGCATGAGGGCTCTGCCCCTTGCCGTGGCTGGACCCAGGATGACAGAAGGCTTGTATTTTCGGGATAGAACTGCAATGGATTCGGCGAATCTCTCATCTTCGAAGAAATTGCTTCCTGTATTAGAGACGTATACGCAATCAACTCCGGAACTTTTCAGTTTATTCAGGGAATTAGCGTCAGGAACTCCCACACAGACCGCCGCTGTGCCGGTTCCGCTGCTCTCTGATAGTTTCAGGGCTTTTGCTATGAGCTCATAAGCTGTCCCGCATATCTCTCCGCAGGACTTGCTTTCAGCTATCACCCATATTGCGCTCGAAGACTGATCCACTCTTTTTCCGGTATTTTGAAGTCTCGTTTTTTTACAAAAAAAAAGCGGAAGCAGGTAACTCTCCGCTAACATCTGTACTTTAAAGCTATGCAGCTTTGATTTTATATTGTTCAGAGGTTAAAACCTGCTTCCAACTATTGATTAGTATACACCCGTGGGAGTAAAAATCAAGCCCCTGGAAAAATATCTTGAGAAATTAAAAAAAACAGCGTGATTTTTTGTTCTCATGCCGGTGGGAACTAATAGAAATTTGTGAGCTTTTCGCGCAGAAATTCCTTGAGATCGGTGTGTTCTGATTTTTCTTGGGCGCTTATTGCGATTATGTGGAGATTCGGATACTCTTCTTTGAATAGCTCAAGATTTTCTTTGCTCTCGACAAGATCCATTTTATTGGCTATCACAACGGCGCGTCTTTGTGACAGGCCTTTCATGTAAAGTTCAAGCTCGTTTTGAAGGGCTTTGAAGTCATCAATCGGATTTCTTCCGTCAACTCCGGCCGTATCAAGGATGTAGGCGAGCATTTTTGTTCTTTCGATATGCCTGAGGAACGCGTGTCCGAGCCCGATATTGTCATGTGCTCCGTCTATGAGTCCCGGTATATCGGCTATGGTTATCCTATAGAAGTCGGGAAATTCCACCACGCCCACGACAGGGTGTAGTGTTGTGAACGGGTACGGTGCTATTTTCGGGTGTGCATTAGAGACAGCGGTGAGCAGTGTAGATTTTCCGGCATTAGGGTAGCCGACAAGTCCTATATCGGCGATGGTCTTGAGCTCAAGTTCTATATTTTTCAACTCGCCCTCTTCGCCTGGATCTGAACGGCGGGGCGCCTTGTTGCGGTTGGTTAGGAAACGGGCGTTGCCTCTTCCGCCTCTTCCGCCCCTTGCGATGACGAACGACATGTCAGTATGGTCCATGTCAACGATAAATTCCCCTGAGTCGGCATCCTTTATAACCGTGCCCACTGGTACTTTTAACACGATGTCTTGGGCTTTTCGGCCATGCATGTCCTTGCCTTTTCCATTGGGTCCGTTCGGGGCCATGAAATGGCGGTTGTAAACCAGGTCAACCAGGCTTTGTTCGCCTGACGCGGTTTCGAGTATGACATTTCCGCCGCCGCCGCCGTCCCCGCCATCGGGTCCGCCTTTGGGAACAAATTTTTCCCGACGGAAACTGCAACAACCGTTACCGCCATTTCCGCCTTTTACGATTATCTGTGCTTTGTCTACAAACATATTGTCCTTATATGACAAAGCCCGGCGTTTCTGCCGGGCTTTCAGTCGGTCAGTTGAAAAACGTCTTACACAGTGGGATCGACGTTGACCATTTTGCCGTTCTTGGTAAATTTAACCACGCCGTCAACGAGGGAGAAGAGCGTGAAATCACGTCCGCAACCAACATTTTTTCCGGGATGGAACTTTGTTCCGCGCTGCCTGACGATGATTCCGCCAGCTGAGATTACCTGTCCGCCGTAAACTTTAACGCCCAGAAATTTGGGCTTGCTGTCGCGGCCGTTTCTTGAACTGGACTGACCTTTTTTATGTGCCATTTCCGTGTCTCCTGAATATAAAAATTAAAACTTAAAAAATACATATACTGTATAAAAGGGAAGCTTAATATAGTCATACCTCATTTGAAAGCAAGCGTGATTTTTTTTAAATCAGAACTTTTTTAATGTGTAGATCTCCACAATCGCGGTGCCTGGCTCATATATACCGAGTCTCCATGCGGCGAGTTTTGAGAGGTCAAGGATGCGGTTACCCACGAATGGTCCGCGGTCATTAATCCAGACTAGCGCTTTTTTGCCGTTTCCCACATTTTTTATCAGCACTTTTGTCCCCAGCGGGAGCGTGTTATGGGCCGCGGTGTAACCCCAGAAGGGGATAAAGAGTTCGCCGTTGGCGGTTCTGTTGAAGTAAAAGCCGGGGCCGTACCATGACGCTGTTCCCGTTTGATATTTGTGACGGTATGCGATGTAGAAGGGCGGTAAGTAAAGCAATATATAGACGGCGACAAGCACTACCGGGATGAATAGAATAAATCTTGCCGCCGCAGACCGCTTCAGTACCAGCGAAGTACTTTTGTAAAGCCGCCCGGAGCTTTTACGGACGGCGAGGGCAGGGGCCGAGTCGCGCAACGAAAAGAAATTGTCAGCCTTTTTCCAGGCGGGATAAATGAACGGGAGCAGGCCGACGCCCTTCCAGAGGCCGCTTATTAGATATCCCATGCCGATTAGCAGATAATATGCGCCAGAGAGTGCGAGAAGCGCACAGTTCCAGAAGAATATAAGTAGAAGGTCCGTGATTTTAAAGAGGTTAGACAACATTGTACTAGGCCGCCGGAGCGCGTTTCTTTTTCCTTGTTATTGATATGGCCAGCTGTTCCAGAGCCAGCCTGGGATTTTCGGCGCCCGAGACGAGCTTCCTGTTTGTTTCGAGCAGGAGATTTATCGCTGAGGCCGTTTCTATATCGCTGAATTTCATCGCGGCTTCGCAAAGTTTGAACGCCCGGAACGGGTGCATCGAGACGAGGAAGTTATCGGGATATTCATCCTTTACTGCCTGCGGAAGCGAATAGAAGAAGTTTGCTCCCTTTTTCATCGAAAAATTAAGTTCAGATGCCGCCTTTTTTGTCTTTATTATTTCCTGGAACCTTTTCGCGGCAAAGCTGAGGATGGCAAGTTCCGAGTTCTTCGTTGACTTTCCGGCGCGCAGCTGCTCCATGAGAACGTTTATCGCGTCGAGTGCTGCCGCGGTATTTCTGTCGATAAGAGCATCGGCGAACGCCCAGCTGAGTGCCTCAGGGGTGCGGCTGCATACCTCGCGGCAGTCATCGATTGAAACTGGGTTCTTGGAGAAGGCCGTATAACAGATGAGCTTTTCCAATTCGGTTTTAAGCCTTGCGGAATCGGATCCGATGGTTTCGGAAAGATAATGCGCCGCGGCGTCATTGATGGACTTTTTGTTTTCGGCGAAGAAGTCCTTGATGCGGTTGAACTGATTGACCAGAAAGTTTTTATCGCCTAGGTCGGCCTTTTCCATGAAGTGGACTTCCGCCTTTTTTCCGCATGACTTGTAGAAGGCTTTTCTCCGGTCAATGCCGGGGCCGTCGAGAATCAATGTTACATCGTCGGGAATTCCGTCTTTTATTATTTTGAGAAGTTCGGCGGTCAAAGGGTCCTCGCTGCTTGACTGGAGTTTGTCAAAATAGGCGAAGTGTCGCAGCCATATTATCTTGTTGGGCGAGAGGAACGGCGGGGTTCTTACGGACGCGATGAGTTCTGTAAGGATATCGTTCATTTTTTTTGACTCGTCATCGCCCCTGATTATTTCGAGGCCTGGATCGTCCTCGAAGTTTTCGCCGCAGAGTCCGGATACGATATTGCGCGCCATGTCCTTTATGGCGAACTCGTCATTTCCTGATATGAGAAAATTTTTGCCCATCTTTGACTACTTTTTTAGGCAGGGGATAAATGAATCTTTTTTCTTCATGGCTGCGATGGCCTCGGTCAGGAGCTTAACACAGTTCTCAACATCCCTGATATCACACATTTCCACCTGAGTGTGCATGTACCTGTTGGGGATGCTGACGATTGCGGTGGCGACACCGGCGCGCGTCATCTGGATTTTTGCGGCGTCGGTGCCGCCGCTGGCGCGGTGTCCGCAGCTTTCCTGAATAGGGATTTTCTTTGCGGATGCGGCTTTTTTCAATTTTTCGATGAGTACGCTGTTGTTATCGGCGCTTCTCTGGATAATGGGGCCGGAGCCGAATTTTATATCGCCGAGGATTTTTTTCTGGATGTCAGGCGTATCGGTTGTGAAGCTTACGTCGATGGCTATTCCCACTGCCGGGTTGATTCCGAACGCACTTGTTTCGGCTCCGCGCAGGCCAAGCTCTTCCTGCACCGTTCCGACACAATATACTGCGGCTTCGATTTTTTTGGAGCTAAGTTCGCGAAGTGTTTCGGCCGCGATGAACGCGCCTATTTTGTCATCGATGCCCTTGCTTTTTATTCTGTGTTTACCGAGCATTTCGAAATTGGGCTTAAACGAGACAGGATCGCCGATAGATACAATTTTCGCGGCATCTTTCGCGCTTTCGGCACCGATGTCAATCCAAAGGTCGGAAAGTTCCAGGGCCTGTTCTCTTTCCTTGGGCTTGGTCAGGTGTATCGGCTTTTTGCCAATCACGCCGGAAACTTTGCCCTTGGGCGTGAGTATGTCGACTTCCGTTCCCGGGATGGTAATCTTATCAATGCCGCCGACTTCTCGGAAGTAGAGCAGACCTTCTTCCGATATGTATACGATTTGAAAGCCGATTTCGTCATAGTGTCCTGCCAGCATGACTTTGAAGTCGGATTTTGGGTTTATCACTCCAATTGTGTTGCCCATCACGTCAGTGTGGACATCCTTCGCGAATCCCGCCAGGTAGTCCCTCATCACAGCGGCGCTTTCCTCTTCAAAGCCGGATGGGCCGGATGATGTCATGAGATCTTTAAGAAATTTAAGACTTTTTGCCGAAAACATTTATTATGCTCCTGTGCTTGAATTTATTGCAAACAAAATCAATATATACTCTGTTTGATAAGATGACCAGTAAATATTTTTACATACGGGGCCTTATATGACTTTTGACGAATTGAAAATCAGCGGAGATGAAGCGCTTGCAAGAATAAAACACCTTGAGCAGTTTCTTAAGATTGATGAAAAAAGGAAGAAACTTTCCGAAATAGAAGAGAAAATGTCAGCCCCCGATTTCTGGGATAACCGCGAAAAAGCCCAGCAACTCATGGGCGAGCTCAGTTCCAGCAAAAATATCGTGGAGCCGTTTACAAAACTCTTTAAAGACGTGGAGGAGTTTTACACATGCGTCGAACTGGCGGCCGAGGATGAAGGCATGCTCGCCGAGGCTGAGACGCTTTGCAGTAAGATTACTCCGGCACTGGACAGTATCGAACTCCTGAGCTTCCTTTCCGGCAAATTCGACAGGAATGGCGCCTACTTTACGATTCACGCCGGCGCGGGCGGCACTGAGTCGTGCGACTGGGCATCGATGCTCCTCAGGATGTACAGACGATGGTTTGAACGCCGCGGCTATAAAGACGAGGTCATTGATATCCAGGCCGGCGACGAGGCCGGCATAAAAAGCGTAACCCTGCTTGTGAGAGGCGAATTCGCGTATGGTTACCTCAAGGCCGAACGTGGAATTCATCGGCTCGTGAGGATTTCACCCTTCGACAGCAACGCCAGACGGCACACCTCGTTTGCTTCCGTCGACCTTTTTCCGGAACTCGATGACGATGTTGAAATCGAAATCGATGAAAAAGATTTGAGGATCGATACATACCGTTCCAGCGGCGCAGGCGGCCAGCACGTCAATACCACTGACAGCGCAATCCGTATAACACACATCCCCACCGGAACGATAGTCGCCTGCCAGAATGAACGGTCACAGCACAAGAACAGAGCCAATGCCATGAAAATGCTCCAGGCCAAGCTTTATGAGCTTCAGGAGGAACAGCGCCGCCGTGAAGCCAAGGAGATACAGGGCGAGAAATCAGAAATGGGATGGGGTAATCAGATACGCTCTTACGTACTCCACCCCTACCAGATGGTCAAGGATCTTCGTACCGATGTCGAGACCGGCAATACCGCGGCCGTCCTCGATGGCGACCTCGATCGTTTTGTTGAAGCCTGGCTCAAAAACTTCGGCGGACGATAATAAGAATAAAACTGGATTGAAAATTGCGGAATGGTGGTTTATTATGTAACTTATAGTTGAATCAGCTTCGATACCTATTTAATTATGGATAGAGCTACATGACTTTGAGTAATGAGCAGGATACAATGTTTGCGAGGAAAAGCCTCGAGTTTGAAAAGAAGATGATCCTGCAAAAAATAAACGGAATGACCAATCTTCCGACTCCCGGTAACAGCATTATGAAAGTGATGCTTCTTCTCAGGGATGAGGATGTCGCGATGAGAGAACTAATAGAGTCCATCAAGCAGAACCAGTCGCTGGTCGCTCGAATTCTAAAGCTTGTCAATTCCGGCTACTACGGCTTGAGAAAGAGTATCGATTCCGTAGACAGGGCTGTGAACCTGCTTGGCATACTCAAAGTCAAGCAGCTCGTCTATTCGGCATCAATCATGGATATGTTTTCCCAGGATGAACAGGATGAATGGAACCACGCATATTCTTCGTCCGTACTGATGTCTGATATTATGGAGGCGCACGAGATTCCCGCCGCAAGCAATCTTCCGCTTACTGTGCTGATGCACGATATCGGCAAAGTCGTATTGAGACGTTTTTCCCCGAAGAAGTTTCAGATGGCTGTCGCCTCTGCCCATAGGGAGAATATCCCTGTTTTCGAGTCTGAAGATTCGGTGATTCATATAAACCATGCCGAGGTAGGCCGCTGGCTTCTTGAAAAATGGCAGATGACTGAGGACATATATATTCCGGTCGGGTGGCATCATTCAATAGAACTTCCGCCGGAACAGTTCATTGTAGAGGTGGCGCTTGTACAATTCACTAACTGGGTCGATTGCGTGGCTCGCGAGATTCCATGTCCGCCGCCAACAAAGGAGTTGATGGATACTGCCGGCTTCGAGGAAATAGACAATGAATACTGGATAGACTATCAAAGAGGTGTAATCGCATCTATTGAACAAAAAGAGGGTATTCCTGTTGATGGGGATGAGGAGGCCGAGGCGAAATCTGCCGCAACGCCTAGTGAGGGTTCCATGGCTCCGGTTTCTCCCACGGCTTCCACTGTTTCCGCTCCTGCCCCTGTCAGTCCTTCAGTTGTGGTGCCGAGACTGAAATCACTGCATCTGGAGCCTGTTCCCGTAACGCCGGCTGAGGAATTCAAGAAAACTACCAGTACCGAGAAACTCAGTCGCCAGGAGTTAATGGCCACTGTCGCAGTTCATGATGTCATTAAAGAAGAAGCCCCGCCGCCTGCAAAGAGCAAGACCGATACAGAGAGGATAAACCGTAAGAGGATTAAAGATCGCCATATAGAGAGTGCTGCAAGCAAGAATCATACAGTAGAAAGTTCTACAATCAGAAATATCCGACCGACTGCTTCCAAGAAGAAAGGTTTTTTCTCAACGCTTATGAAAGTTCTAAAGAAATTTTTCAACTCTTGACATAAACTTTTCAAAGCTTGTATTTTTAGCTTATATTTACTCAGTATTCCCTATTCATTGTCGCGGGTGAGGGTTACGCCGCTAGCGTATTTTTGTTTTTCGCCATCTTTAGCAGAGCGAGTCTTTCCTTGCGGACTATTTGTTCTACATCCATGTCGCTGTAGCCTGCGTTGGCTGCGGCCTTTTCGAGAAGTGCTTTTTCTCCCGAGCTTATTTTACCATCGAGCAGGCACATGATTACCATTGAACGGAGAAGCGCGTATGCGGTCTGCCTGTCCTGCGGCATCTCTATGGAGAATGTATTGTTGTCGATGGAGTTTATAATTGAAATGAGTCGTTGTTCCGGGATTCCGGCTTCCATTGCAATTTTTTTCAATTCCTTCATTTCGGACGCAGAAATCTCATTGTCGGTTTTCATCATCGCGGCGCAATATGTCACGAGGGTTTCCCTGTCTCCTCTTAGCATTCTAGCGGCCTCGACCAGCGGCGAAGGACTTTCGCCCGCCTTTGATGAGCCGAATGCCTGATGTGTCATGCCGACGAACGGGACAATATCGTGGAGCGTCCAGTCCCGGCTCCCGTCATTAAGCAGAGCTGCGCAGTATTCGCAACGCGGTGATTTGCCCTTAGTGTCGGGTGCGCCGCAGTTGGGGCAGTGGATACTTGAAAGAGCGGTCGCCGCATTGCTTAGCACCCCGGGATTGCGGATAAAAATGAGTTCGTGACTGTATAGAGAGCATGATTCGAAGTCCGGAACGAGAAGCGAAGGCATCTTCCTTTCAATGTAATGGCCTGACCATTTTACTTTGACCCTCAGCATGTCGGGTCCGTCGCCGGATTCGGAAGATACCGCCTCGATGAGTTCGACGGTGCCGAGTGCGGTGTCGGCGGGGAAACGCCTTCGTTCGTCAGGCAGATTTTGGAATTCGTCCGCGCGGGCTTTGAGGAAATCACTGTCGGCAAGTCGCGCGATATAACCTTGATCGGCGAAAAAGCGTGCCGCAATATAACGGTAGAATATTGCGGAGGCCCTGTCCTCAATATGCGCCGGGTTGAAGGCGGGATCCTTTTCGATAAGTTCGTTGAGACCGGGGACATCGCCGCGGGACTTGTAGTTCCATTCATATTCCTGGCTTATCGCCGAAAGTACCCAGTCGTATTCGCCGGAATTGACCACGGCCTTACAGGTTGTGCATACTGTGGAATCGGATATTTTTAGAGGGGTACCGCAATTCGGGCAGAAGTTTTCGATGGTGCCGGACGAGCGTGTCTTTGCGCCGGGTCTGCGCAAAAATGTCCATATTTCCGAGAATGGGTGTTCTTCTGTGTTGCCGCGAACGGTTTTGCTTCTTTCCGTCTCTATGTAGTAATCGACAGCCGAGGCGATTATCCTTACGTGTGCGGTGTTGAAGAATTTATCGCATTCAAGCGCGATAAGTTCGGCAGATATGATTTTTACATTTTCGGTGCAGTTTCTTATGCCGGATGTCTTTTGTATTTCAAGGAGAGTGCTGAAGCGTTCGCGTACACTGTCTGAGATAAAGTTCGCTACTTCCTTCATGTCCCTGTTTTTCCATGCCTTCTGGATCTTCAGGAAAGCTTCTTCGGCACGCTGGACGAGTTTTTCCCTGGAGAACTCAGGGTCTGTTGTAATAATTGTTTTTTCGTTGCCGTCGAGGTCACCCTCCGACTGGTTTCTCACAACTTTTCTTATAACACTGTTCTGTCGTGCGGTATTGGCCTTGTTGCCCCCTATTATTATGAATGTTATGACGGCAATCGCAAGCGGAATACCGAGCGCAGGATATCTTATACATAGATAAAACAATAGATAGATGAACCCTCCGTCGCCGCCGCTTCCGCCGCCGAAAAAGGAACCTCCTCCTCCGCCCCCCGAAGAAAACCCATCGCCTCCGCCTGCACGGGCAAGAAGTTCGGCTGTCGTCAAAATGAAGACCGAGAGAAGTATTGCCAGACGCAGCATCAGGCCGTCATATTCCTATATTGGAGAGCATTACGCTTATGCGGTTGACGATTTTCACCAGTGAAGGATGCAGTGCCTCGAAGTCCTCGACCGATGTCGTGAGTCCTTTTATCGAAATCTCTCGTAATTCAGGGTTTTGCTCTTTTTTAACCGCTTCATGAGCGGATGCTTCCGCAAAATTTGCGATAGACTCGGCGTGTTCTTTGTTTGTTGCCGACAGCCCTTCTAGTTCTGTTTTTAATGAACTTATGAGCTTTACAAGTTCATCTTTTTCGACTTTCCCTATGCGGGCGTTTTTAATTTTCTCTGAGAGTTCCTGAATAGTTCTGCTGGGCATAAATAACCTTTCTTGTTTCAATCTTATTCTATTGCTCCGCAAGTGGAAATTCAAGCCTTTGCCTGTTTAAAAACGTTTAGTGTATCCGTGGCAATACGGGAGTGATTTTTTCCTGTCGTAATAGTTTCTGTGATATTCTTCGGCAGGCCAGAATTTTTTCGCGGGTTCGACGGTTGTTGCGATATTGAGGCCTTTTGACTTCAGGATTTCTATAAGCTTTACAGCGGTTTTCTTCTGCGCGTCGTCAAAATAGAATATTACTGAGCGGTACTGGAAACCGATATCGGGCCCTTGACGGTTGAGCTGGGTCGGGTCATGGATTTCCATAAAGAGCTTTGCGAGTTTTTCAAAATCCGTTTTTTCGCGGTCATAGACGATCTCCACAGCCTCGACATGTCCGCCTTTGCCTGCGCAAACTTCTTCATAATCGGGATATTCGGTTTTCCCGCCGGCATAGCCGGGGGTTACGGCTAGTACTCCCGGTGCTTTCAGCATGTAATATTCGACACCCCAGAAACAGCCCCCTGCAAAGATTGCCCTTCCGAACTTTTCCGAATTCGCAGGTTCGAAGACCAGCGATGTGGAGTTGACGCAGTGGCGTGTGCTTTTTGGTGTCAGATTTTCGCCTTCAAATATATGACCAAGATGTCCCCCGCAGTGTGTACAGGTGATTTCCGTTCGTATTCCGTCGGCATCCTTGGTTTTTTTGACGGCGTCCGGCAGCGCGTCTTCGAAAGAGGGCCATCCGCAATGGCCTTTGAACTTGTCGTCCGAGCGGTAGAGCAGTGCGCCGCATTGCCTGCAAGTGTAATATCCCGGCTCAAAAAAACTGTCATATTTCCCCTTGAATGGCATATCCGTCCCCTTGTTGAGAATGACACGTTTCTCCTCCGCTGACAATTGATTTAGTTTAGGCGTCTTCCCCGTTTCCGTCCCTTGATTTTTCATCCCCATCCCCTCTGGTATTATTGATATAAAAAGCAACAGGATGCAAGTAATAAATATTTTTTTCATTGATCCTTTGCGATGCTTTATGTTTCAATGCTGATAATCCCCTTAGCGGGAATCGGTCACTTTTTTTTGTGGTAATCGCCGACTGAGAGCCATTTTTCAATCAGGCAGTAGAGGACGATGAAGAGGTAGCGGCTGCCCATTTCCTTGATTTTTAGTTTCGATACGCCTGTTGTTCTGTTTGTCCATGAGTTCGGGAGTACGGCATAAGAGTAGCCTCTTATTATAGACTTCAAGGGCAGCTCCACGGTTATATTGAAGTGGTGGCTCAGAAAGGGTTTCAGGCCGTCCATTGTTTTTCGGCTGTACATTTTGAACGCATTGGTGGTGTCGTTGTACTTCATCATGAAAACAGTTTTGATGAAAAAGTTCGCAAGTCGGTTTATCAGGAGTTTGAGATGCGGATAGTCGTGGACGGCGCCGCCTTTCATGAAGCGGGAACCGAAAACGCAGTCGTAGCCTTCCTCCATTTTTCGGAAAAAACGTACGACATCCTGCGGGGAATCGGAAGCGTCGGCCATATAGATCACTACGGCGTCGCCCGAAAAATTCTCAAGGCCGTACCTTACCGCGAAGCCGAAGCCTTTCGGGAACAGGTTGTCGAGACAGCGGAATGAAGAAAGTTCGTTCTGGAGTCTTTCGAGGATTTCTTTAGTGTTGTCAGTACTGTTGTCGTTGATGACGAGAATCTCGTGTTCTATCTTCTCGCTGTCTAGTTCGGACGCGAGCGATTTTACGGTGGACTCTATGCAGCCTTCCTCATTGTGCGCCGGTATTACTATCGAAAGTTTCACGGATACGGCTCCTTTTAACTTCTTCCATTATAGCTCATTCATACTCAAATTACCAAATTACAAAATATAAAAAAAGAAAAGTTGCTTGACAGTTCGCTGTTCAGGAGGCAAGATAAATGCTTTCAACTTAATTAAACATGGTGTTGTATGGCGTCAGAGAAGCTTGTTATAGTAGAGTCCCCCACGAAGGCGAGGACCATCGGAAAAATGCTCGGAAGCGAATATACGATAATGGCCTCAATGGGGCATATAAGGGATTTGCCGGAGCACTCGCTCGGTGTTGATATCGAACATAATTTTACTCCGCAGTATGTCGATACGCCGCGTAGTGCCAAGATAATACGCGAACTTAAAAGTCTCGCTAAAAAGGCTGACAGCATATACCTGGCGCCCGACCCTGACCGCGAAGGGGAGGCCATCGCATGGCACTTGAAGGAGCTGCTTGACGGTTCCACGAAAGCCCCTTTTCACAGGGTTACCTTCCACGAAATAACAAAGTCGGCGATAAACAAGGCATTCCAGGCAACGAGCGAAATAGATATGGCGCTCGTCGACGCGCAACAGGCGAGGCGTGTACTAGACCGGCTCGTCGGCTACATGATAAGCCCTCTTTTATGGTCAAGGATTGAAAAAGGCATAAGCGCGGGGCGAGTCCAGTCAGTCGCGCTTAGAATGATATGCGAACGCGAATCCGAAATTCTGGGGTTCACGCCTGAAGAGTACTGGAATTTCAATGCCGATTTTGAAGCGTTCAGCAAGGGAAGCGGAAGCATCTACAGCTCAAAGCTCTTCAAGATTAATTCCGATAAGTTCAAGGCGTCTTCCAAGGATGATTCCGACAGGATACTTTCAGCGGTCAAGGGTGCATCGGCGGGCTTTAAAATCGCACTTGTCGAGACAAAGCCGAAAAACCGTTATGCCCCGCCACCATTCATCACAAGTACTCTCCAGCAGACAGCAAGCAATCTGATGGGATATTCGGCGACATTTACGATGCAGATAGCCCAGCAACTCTATGAAGGCATAGAACTCGGCTCCGGAACCGCGACAGGTCTTATTACCTATATGAGGACAGACTCCGTGAATGTCGCGTCCGAGGCACGCGAGGAGTGCCGTCGCTTTATCGCTTCCGCAATAGGTCCCGAATATGTGCCTGAGAAACCAAATTTTTTCAAAAGTAAGTCAAGTGCGCAGGAAGCCCATGAGGCTATCCGGCCCACAGACATTAATCTTGTGCCGGATAAAATAGCGCAGTTTCTTTCTCCGCAACAACTGAAGCTTTATACTTTGATCTGGAGACGCTTCGCCGCCTGCCAAATGGCACCCGCGGAAATCAAGCAGACTACCGTAGATACAGAAACCCGCGGTGCTGACAATAATCTCTATACTTTCAGGACAACCGCGTCCGTAACAAGTTTCCCCGGGTTCCTCAAGGTCTATCAGTCCGATGACGATGGTGATAAGGACGATGAGAAGTTTCCGCCGTTTCTTGCGGAGCTTAAGCCCTCCTGTCCAAGTTTTCTCAAAGATCTTAAGACGGAACAAAAATTCACCGAGCCGCCGCCGCGCTATACGGAAGCATCAATCATCAAGGACCTCGAAGCCAACGGAATAGGACGCCCCTCAACATACGCCTCAATCATAAATACCATCCTGAAAAGACTTTATGTCTCGCGTGAAAAGGGCAAGCTTATCCCTTCCGAACTCGGATTCAAGGTTAATGACTTTCTCGTGAAATCACTGCCCGATCTTTTTCAGACGGGTTTCACAGCCGAAATGGAAACAAAGCTCGATAAAGTTGAAGAAGGGTCCATCCAGTGGACGCAGATGCTTCAGGATTTTTACAAGGATTTTTCCGACTGGCTCAAGAAGGCGAAACACGCTGACTCACCCGAGCAAGACAAACCCAAAATTCTTATTACTCTCCTTGACCAGATCACGGAATGGGAAGAACCAAAGAAGGTCGGCAAGAGAATCTATAATGATAAAAAATTCTATTTGTCTGTTCGCGACAAGTTCAACGAGGGCGCTCACATGACCGCCAACCAGTGGCAGGCCCTTCTCAATCTGGCAGCGAAATACCGCGAAAAAATCCCGTTGCTCATGAAGGATGCCGCCGAATACGGGTTTACCGCAGAGGTAGAAGAGGCCATGCAGAAAAATTCAGACAACGCCGAAAGAATCAAAAATTCCACGGCTTCGGACGATGATGTAAATAAGTACGCTAAGATTTTTGCGTTCTTCGATAACGTCAAATGGGATGAGCCGAGAAAAAGCGGGGGGCGCTCTTATGATGACGGTAAATTCTTCAACTCGCTGAAAACTCAGGCGCTTTCCGGTAAAATTCTCTCCGAGAAGCAGGCTTACGCCCTCGCTAAAATAGCGGGGAGGTACAAGGCGCAGATTGAGGGATTTGCCGAGCTTGCTCCGCTCCTCGGGATTGACCCTGATGGGGAAACGGAAGGCTCCGGTGATAAGGCTTCGGGTACCCTCGACCCTCAGACCGCCGAGTTTGTTGCCGATCTTTCAGGTTTCGAAAAATGGGATGCCCCGGCAAGTAAAGGACGCAGGACCTTTGACGACAAGTCATTTTTCGAGTCCCTGAGGAAACAGCATGAATCAGGCAGGACCCTGAGCAACAAGCAGACCGCCGCTCTCAAGAAGATTCACGCCAAATACTTCAAGCCGAAGGAATAATATCCGGAAGTTAGGCTCTGGCGGCATTGCGGCTTTTAGTCTGGTATGGGCCTGAAAAAGAGAGAAAGAGGATTTTTTTACTTGCCTTTTCTGTTGAAAATGTTAGATTAACCTTTTCTTTTTTTCAGTTTAGTTAAAAGAGAGTTTGAAAATGAATCACGAAGAACTTATAGGCTTTCACAACCAGTACGTGATGCAGACGTATGCCGGTACCACCGGTCTCATGCTTGTGAAAGGAGAAGGTTCCCATGTTTGGGATTACAAAGGCAAAGAGTATCTTGACTTCACTGCGGGGATTAGTGTCTGTAATCTGGGACACTGTCATCCCGAAGTGACTAAAGCAATAAATGAACAGGCATCCAGGCTTGTCCATGTGTCAAATATTTTCATGAACGAATATCAGCCGCTCCTTGCAAAGAAGCTCATCAGCAATGGTTTCGACGGCGTTGTGTTTTTCGGCAACAGCGGAGCCGAGGCCAATGAAGGTCTGATAAAGTTTGCGAGAAAATGGGGCTCTGATAAAGATAAATATGAAATAATAGCGATGGAGAATTCTTTCCATGGCAGAACGTTGGCCACTCTTGCGGCGACAGGAAGAAGCAAATACAGAAAAGGCTTCCATCCCGATATGCCAGGCTTTAAATTTGTGCCATTTAACGACATAGACGCCATAAAGAACGCAATCGGTCCGAATACCGCCGCCGTGATGCTTGAACCGATTCAGGGCGAAGGCGGAATAATCCCGGCAGATCCCGCATATCTTACGGAGCTGAGAGCTCTTTGCGATGAAAAAAACGTTCTTCTTATGTTTGACGAGGTACAGTGCGGTATAGGCAGGACTGGTTATTTTTACGCCTGGCAGGGTTATGGCATCGAACCAGATGCTCTTTCAATGGCGAAAGCCCTCGGAAACGGTTTTCCCATAGGGGCGTTTGTCGTGAAAAGAAAATATGCCGAAGTCCTTGCCCCGGGTACTCATGGAAGCACTTTCGGAGGAACTCCGCTCGCCTGTGCCGCCGCCTGCGCTGTGATTGACGCTATTCACAATGAAAAAATACTCGAGAACTGCCAGACGCAGGGCCATTATATGAAGAAGAAGCTTGCAGAGCTTCAAGGCCGCTTCGGTTCAGTTGTTAAAGATATAAGAGTGCGCGGCCTTATGATAGGTATCGTACTGGACAGAAATGCCTCGGAGCTTCTGCCTGATCTCATGGAAAATGGCCTTCTTGCACTTTCTGCCGGAGAAAATGTTTTGAGACTTCTTCCGCCGCTTACAGTAACGGAAAAGGAGATTGACCAAGCCCTTTCCATAATAGAAGAAACTATTGCGCGGAAAATTTCATCCTGAAATAAAACGCACGGAGAACTTTATGCACCAGAACCTTTTGACGCTCGAAGAAATAACCCATAACGATCTTAGGGAAGTATTCAAGCTTTCGCAAGAATACAAGGAGAACAGAGGCAGGGTTTTTCCTAAGCCCCTTGAGGGCAAAAGTATAGGGATGATTTTTTCAAAATCCTCCACTCGGACGAGGGTTTCCTTTGACGTCGGGATATACGAGCTAGGCGGACACGGCCTCTACATGGAAGAGTCCAAGATGCAGGTGGGCCGGGGCGAAACAATCGCCGACACCGCATGCGTCCTGAGCCGCTATCTTCACGGGATTGTCATCAGGACGTTCAAGCATTCGGACGTCGTGGAGCTGGCAAAGCATTCACGCATCCCCGTCATAAACGCGCTTACTGATGAGTTCCACCCGTGCCAGACGATATCAGACCTTTTCACTATCCACGAGCTCAGTGATTCCCTTGAAGGCGTGAAGATAACGTATCTTGGCGATGGCGCCAGCAATATGGCTAATTCTCTCATCCTTGCCGCCAAATTCGCAGGCATGGAACTTATTATATCGTCTCCCCATGACTACCAGCCGCGTAAGGATCTTATGGATAAGGAATTGGGGCATGGGAGCGCGACTTGGGAGCCGGACCCCGTGAAGGCCGTCGAAAACGCTGCCTATCTTTACACCGATGTATGGGTAAGTATGGGCTTTGAGGACGAGTCCGCCGAAAGGGTAAAAAAACTCAAGCCGTACCAGCTCAATATGCAGCTTCTCAGAAATGCCGCTCCGGATGCGAAGGTCATGCATTGCCTTCCCGCCCATCGGGAAGAGGAAATAACAAGCGAGGTTGTGGACTCTCCCCAGTCAATAGTCCTCGACCAGGCGGAAAACCGTCTTCACGTCCAGAAGGCCATCCTTACAATGATGATCGGCCAGAACTGAAATACGTTTGCTGTTATGAGTATTGAATATGCGTTTGCGATAGATGACTGCGTGTTTTTTCTGACGGAGATATACGAGAAAAAATACGGCTCGCTTTTCGACTGTTTCTTTCTGAATAGACTGCGCGAGTTCAATCGAAACTACGGGACGAAGTTCGTCCTTAACATCTTTTTCCGCAACGACCACAAGCCCGACTTCAATATCGGTCTCTTTCCTGATACCTATAAAGATGAATGGATTGAGAACTCGGACTGGCTGAAGCTTGCATTTCATGCGTTTTCAGAATTCCCGGCACATCCTTATAAAAATGTTGCACCTGAGGCGCTTCAGCAGGACATCGAGCTTATCAGAACCCAGATAATCCGTTTTGCCGGAGAAAAAACTTACAGTCCTCCCGCCGTTGTCCATTTTATTTCGATACCCGACAACTGTTTCAACGTAATGAAGGAGGCGGGGGCGAAATTTCTGATGTTCCTTTCGCCCGGGAATTATGAAGAAGAATCGTTGAAAGCGGAATGCGCGCAGCCGTTGTTTCACGACGATGCGAGAGGCCTTTCCTTCATAAAGTGTGCGATTGTCATAAACAATACGCCGCTTGAGCTTGTGGAGGGGAAACTTGCGGACGCTCTTTCGTGGGGAACTGAAAAAATCCATCTGCTCACACATGAGCAGTATTCCTTTGACTACTACGCAAACTACCTTCCCGACCATTTTGACAGGATTGAGACAGCTCTGCGTTTTCTCAAAAGCAAAGGCATGGAGCCCATCTTCATTCAGGATAAAGAATATCTGGAAATGATCAATTCGAATCCAATAATCCGGCTTTCGCGACCTCCAGTTTTTTTACCGCATCTTTAAGCGTATAACAGGACTAACTCCTGCGGCATACAGGAAGAAAATTGATTTATGATAATGCGACGCTTCGCTTCATTCAGGATTGTGATTCGGACGACTGAGAATTTTTTTTGAATCTGGTTTTGTTTTTTTATTTGAATGTCTCAGCATGGGCATTATATTAAGCGCTTTTGATAGTATGTAAAAATCATTTTAAGAAAATAATATACAGGAGTCAACCAGAATGTACGCAGTAATCAAAACAGGCGGAAAACAGTACAAGGTCCAGATGGACGATGTATTCGAAATCGAAAGAATCGAAGGCGAAGCCGGTTCAAAAGTCAACTTTTCTGAAGTACTTGCGATAGCCGACGAAGGTCAGATCCAGACCGGTACTCCTTTCGTTCCGAACACCAGCGTAGATGCCGAAATCGTAACTCATCTGCGCGGCGAGAAGATTAGAGTATTCAAAATGAAGAAACGTAAGGGCTACCGCAAACGCAAAGGTCACAGGCAGGAGCTCACACAGATACGTATTTCCGCTATCAATAAGTAAGACTTAAAAACTACGGGAACACCACATGGTATATGATGCTTCCGGCGCACTGATCAAAACCGAAATAAACGGCCCCAGACTCCTTAACCGCGGTAAAGTGCGGGACATATATGATCTGGGCGATAGTCTGCTATTCATAGCAACCGACCGTATAAGCGCTTTTGACTGCATAATGCCGAATGGCATCCCGCACAAGGGGAGGGTTCTGACCGAGCTTTCCCTTTTTTGGTTCGAATACATGGATTGGCTCCCGAACCATCTCATAACGGCGGATCCCGAAAAGTTTCCGGAAATCCTAAAACCTTACAAACAGGAACTTTCGGGCCGCGCGATAATAGTTAAAAAGGCGCAACCACTTCCCATTGAATGTGTTGTGCGTGGATACCTCGTCGGGAGCGGCTGGAAAGATTACAAGAATTCAGGTAAGGTCTGCGGAATAACTCTCCGCGACGGTTACAGACAGGCCGAAAAGCTGGACCAGCCCCTTTTTACTCCAACTACAAAGGCCGAGCAGGGGCATGACGAGCCGATATCTTTTGAACAGGTCGAGGAACTCATAGGTTCTGATGTTGCCCATACCGTTAGGGACCTCGCAATAAAAGTATATCAGACCGCCGCCGACTGCGCTGCCGCAAAAGGCGTCATAGTGGCGGATACAAAATTCGAGTTCGGTATATTCGAAGGGAAAGTAATCCTTATCGATGAGGTGCTTACTCCCGACTCAAGCCGTTTCTGGCCTGCGACCCAGTACAAGTTGGACTGTAATCCGCCCAGCCTCGACAAGCAGTTCGTGCGCGACTATCTCGAAACTTTGGACTGGGACAAGAATCCGCCTGCGCCCGAGCTGCCTGCGGATATCGTCAAAAAGACTACCGAGAAATATATCGGAGCCTACGAGTCGATTACCGGTAAGACACTTTCATTTCTCTAATATCCACATTCATTGTCAGGCGTTCTTTCCGCATGAAACCTTCGATGCCCCGTACTGTATGAGAGGTATGAGCAGCATGAAGGTTACGCAGCCGACTACATAAATCAAACGTATGCCTCCTATCGTAGCCACAACTCCGCTCAGGAAGGCCGCAATGACTGTTCCTGCGCATTTAGCCGAGAGAGCCCACCCGAATATCACCCCGCGTATTTTGTCGGGCGTGGACTTTGCCAGCCATATCTGAAAGACAGGGTCGAGCCCGCCGCCGAAAAAGACCATTAGCGATCTACCAGTAATCAGGCCCACCATGCCGTTCGAAAGCCCCTGCATAAGCATGAATATTCCAGCGAGAAATGAACAGCCGATTGCGGTTTTTGGCGCCCCGATCCTGTCTGCTGCCATGCCGAGTACAGGCCCTGCGATGAGTCCCATTCCCGCCGCGATGCTTGATATTATACCTGTCCATGTCGCGGAGCCCTCTTCTCTTCCGAGAACTTTTTCGACCATCAATGGAAAGAACGGCGCGTCGAACTGGCGTGCCAAATCCATTATCATTATAAGGAAGAGGATTATCCATGCAAGTTTTAATGGAGCGAGGCCGGATAACCAGTGTTTTTTCCCTGGCTGTGTTTTTGCCGGTTCAGGTCTCTTGAAGTCCTCTTTTACCCAGAAAAGCACTATAAGGCCTGCAATCAAATAAATTATGCCGCACGTGATGAATGAGAAGGCGAAGCCGAATATATCGACGGTTATTCCGCCCAGAAAGCAGCCGACCATCGTTCCTGAATACATCGCCGAACTTAATAAACCGATTGCAAATCCACGCCGGGCTAGAGGCGTTTCGCTTGAAATAAGTGACTGCGAAGCACTTGTGCTTCCCGTGAATATTCCCATCAGTACCCGAAGCAGCACAAGTACTAGGACATTCGGCGCGAATGCCATCGCCGGCAGCACTAATGCGTTACAGAAGTTTGCCCTGAGCAGCATGATCTTTCTCCCGAACCGGTCGGCGATGCTTCCCCATATAGGTGAAAATATTGCGACGGTTGAGTATCCGGCGGCCGCGAACATCGCAATCCAGAAGTTGCGTTCCGATGCCGATTCGACACCTAGGCTCTTTATGTAGAAAGGAATGAAAGGCATGGAGAAGGTGAGTCCCGCGAATACGAGAAACTGCGAAATCCATACGGCAATCAGATTTTTCTTCCATCTTTCCATTTCAAAGTCTTTCATTGATGTATTTATTGATTATATTGCTGCAATTGAGTAAATGGAATGGATTAAAGTGTCATTTTTATGAATAATCCTGCTGTAAGCCAATATAAAGATGCTCAGAAAACGGCTGTTGATATTATCGAAAGCGCCGTGGATATAAAATTCAACTCCGCGGACGATGTGCATATTGAATACGGAATGGGTGCCTCATGGCTGACCCGACCCTTTGCCGTTATAACCCATATATTGAAAGGCTCAAGCCGCTTATATTTCGACATGGACTCATCGCACTCTATCGACAGAAGCGCTGGCGCTACAACTTTTATCTCAGCCGGAGCGTGGCGTAAGTCGGAAGTCCTTTCAGTCAATGGCGCCCACTTTGTCTGGGTGCGCGCCTCGTTTACGCTTTTCGGTGGACTTGATCTCCTCAACTTTTTCTATGTGCCGCGTATATTTCCCAAATCTTCCAGTGCCGCTTTCAGAGGCTTGCTGAAAAGGGTTATCGAACTTGAAAATGATGGGAAAATGCCGATTCTGGAGAAGGCCGTCTCACGCAAGATGCTGCTTTATAAAATACTTTCCCTTGTCCTTGAGCATTCCCAGCCTAATACTAATACGCTCGAGCTTCTGACTCTGGCGCAAAGACTCTCGCCGGCAATGACATATATAAACAGCCATTATGATGCGAGTATATCTGTCGGGCGGCTGGCCTCCATGTGCGCGGTATCTTCCTCGCGTTTTCACAGGCTTTTCCAGAATGCCTTCAATGTCAGCCCGTTGGAATATCAGATCCGCCTCAGAATGAAGGAAGCGCAGAAGCTCCTGCTCTTTTCCGACCTTAATATCGCTGAAATAGCCTCGAAGACAGGCTATCCCGATCAGTTCCATTTCAGTCGCACATTCAAATCCCGTTGCGGCGAAAGCCCCCTCAAATACCGGACAAGCAGCGAAAAGGGCAGATATACATTATAGCTGTATTTAAGGAAGAGTGTTCTCTCTTTGCCTCAGAATATTATCTTTTTGAACTCGAATTTAAGAAAATATCAAAATAAGTTGAAATAGGACTTGCGCGATTTTACTTTGCTGATATCTTAAGGCTTCTTTTCGCTACCTAGCGAGGCTGATTGACGAACGACAGGGTTTAGAAAATAATGGAAAAAGTTGCGAAAGCGGCTTGCAGGACTGAAAAGCGATGCTAAATTAAAAGCCCTATCGCCAAAATCTGGCGAAGCTGATTGAAGAAACAGGGTTGAAAGAATAATGAAAAAAGTTGCGAAAGCGGCTTGCAGGACTGAAAAGCGATGCTAAATTAAAAACCCATTGCGCCGATTATCCGGCGGAGCTGATTGAAGAAAGCCGCGAAAATGTTTGAAAAGCGGTTTGCATAATTGAAAAGCGATGCTAAAATATGAACCCCGGCTCTTTTGAGCTGGCGTTGAAAATAAAATTTGAAAAAGACTTGACTGAAGTAGCGCCGCGTATATAATAGTATACGGAGCTTCCGGCAAAGCATTCAAATAAAAATCGTGAAAATGTTTAAAAAGCGGTTTGCAAAGATTTGAAGCGATGCCATATTAAAAACTCGCGTCATTAAAATCTAACAAGATTTAAATAAAGCAGACATCTCGTCTGTATGCTCTTTGAAAATTGAACTGTGCGATGTTCCGTATAGTTGCTTTGAGAAATTGATTATTAATCCGACTCTTATTTATAAATAGTCGGGTCAAATTTTCTACGGAGAGTTTGATCCTGGCTCAGAACGAACGCTGGCGGCATGGATTAGGCATGCAAGTCGAACGCGTGTAGCAATAC
>MHBG01000065.1:14334-29900 GCA_001804785.1 Lentisphaerae bacterium GWF2_45_14 | reverse complement strand
CCGCATATATATGCGATCTTGCGATGATTTTTTGCGGCAAGATAGTCCACGGCCATTTCAATTCCGTGTTTATGGTCGGTGCCAATAAAGTGCATGCCTTCAACGGGCTCATTGATGCTTATTGACGGGACCGTAATTGCTCTAATTAGACGTGAAACGGATGGATTTATTGATATGATTGCCTTGAATGAGTTCTTATGCAAATAGGGGATGGAATGCTCTGAAAGTATCTGGACACCATAGTTTCCCTCAAAAAGTTTTTTGCTTATTGAAAAAATAAGTCCCATTTCGTAAGCGCCTATGTTGAATCCGTCGATACCTGCCGCCATTATCGCAAAAGTGCCCTGAGTGCTTGCGACCTGCGGGGCATAGTCCATTGACTTAGCCAGTTCCAGAACCCGTTTACGAATTTCCTCGCTTACGTAGGGATGGCGGCTGAAAACCCTTGAGACGGTCGCTGTCGAAACGTTGGCCTCTCTGGCTATATCGGTTATTTTTATTGTTTCAGATTTTTTCATAAGAATATCTTTATGCAACTGTTACATGTATTATGTTATATGGTTCATGGGTATTTATCAAGTATTTTGCGTATAAAAAATGATTTTAAGCCCTTGACATGTGTAACCGTTACATATAGAATATAGATAAACGAAGGGCGGAATGAAATGAACAGGAAGTTTTTGGGATTCACTTTGCTGGAATTGCTTATAGTGATTGCCATAATAGCTCTCCTTGCCTCTCTGCTTCTGCCATCCCTTGCAAAAGCAAAGAAGCGGGCAGACGCTATTGCGTGTTCCGGAAATTTAAGGCAGCTTCATGCGGCCGAGTTCATGTATATAAATGACTATAACGGCTGTGCGATGGAGCGTCTTTACGGCCCCAGCAACCAGTGGGCATGGTATGACACATGGGCCAGCCCTTTTCGTACCGGCGGATATGTTCCCGTTCCAAAAGGCGGAAGTTTTGTTACTGGCACCATGTTGGATTGCAGGGGGGTAAATGATAATCCGGAGGCAAACAGGGCATTCGAGGGTTCCGCGGACAATCATACCCATTGGACAAATTATGCTTATAATTACGGTGTTTGCCGAATCAAAAAGGTGGATAAGATAAAAAGTCCGGCAAAGAGAGTGCTTTTTGCGGATGCGAATCACTACTACATCGAATACTGGGATTACAATACGAAGATATATCCCGCTCACGATGGGGCTCCGAACGAAGTCTTTGTAGACGGACATGTAGGGCGGGACAAGCGTTTCACCTATGGATGTTCTCTGAACGAGTTCCGTTCATGGCTCGAAGTAAACGGTGCTTTTGACTAAGGTCTTTCAACTTCAGCTCAAATATTACAGGAGAAAGAATGATAAAAAAAGCCATTTCCGGATTGTGTCTGTTTTTCGCTGTACTTATCTCTGTTCAGGGCAACATCGTCAGAAACGGGGATTTCGAACCGGGCCCTTGGAGTCTTGCAGAATGGACAGAGAACAAAGGCTCCTTCGAGATGGACGGAGCGGTTTTTCGGAGCGGTAAAACTTCTTTAAAAATCACGAACAGTCAGGAGAACGGCACTACTCTTGTAAGGCAAGGCATTAAGCTCAATCCGAATACGGAATACAAGCTTTCTTTTTATATAAAAGGCTCTGATATCGTTTCCGTAAAATCTAAAAAAGGCGGGGGCGGTGTCTTGGTGCTGAACAAGGGTGAGCATCTGATGGAAGGAAGTCCCGCGGGCAGATGGAAGCTCTCTCCTGGAACGTATGACTGGAGAAAATGCGAATTTGTCTTCAACTCCGGCAGTGCGGAAAACGTTGCCCTTTATTTGGCTCTTGTAGATTCGTCTGGTACGGTATGGTTTGACGATATAGCGCTTGAGGAAGTGCCGAAATCCGTAAACGAAATACTGGAAGCCTCTCTTTATCCTGTCGATTTTCAGAAAGGCATTTACAATGTTCCGGAGGGTTTTCCCTGTACGATACTCTTCTCCTTCAAGGGCGATCGCTCTAAGTTGAAAAATCTGCGTCTCACTCTTGAGATGCCTGAGGATTTCCGTTGCCTTGGTGCGAGTCCCTGGCATGTCACTGAAAGTAATCCCGTATGGAAATGGGCCGCTGAAAAGATAGAAGAACAGAAAATTGAACGTAACGGCAGAAAATATACTCGCTATACAATAGAGATAAACGCAACTATTTTGAAGAGACTTAAAGTCGCCGCCCACGAGTGGAATAATTATGAACGGCTTTACGTAGAGTCCATTCCCGGCTCAAGCGGGAAAAGCGGAACCGTTTACTGGAGATTCAGTGATTTGAACTGGCAGGGCAAAGAACAGCAGTTTGAGATCAATTCAATGGCACCGCTTGCGTTTCCCTCAAAAAAACTGGGAAAATTCGGTCTCCTGATAGGGTATCTGAATAATGTGACCGTTCCATTTGACAACGTAAAAAAAGCGTATGTAAATTATTGGACGTCTCTCTCTGAAAAACCTGTCACATACAATCTATTTGGCTGGAACAATATTGACGAGGCGACCCGGAACCTGATTACTTCGAATTTTAATACAGGTATATTTATTGCTTCCAAGATGGGTACCCCGTCGCTGGGGTTAGAAAACTGGATAAAATCAAAAAAACTTCAAATACCGTTTTGTGTTTCTCTTGAAAATGTAGCTTATAAAAACTCCTTATGCCCGGAGTATCTTGTGAAGGACCCCGAGGGCTTGATATGGAATGATTTCGTCCCTTCGGGAATAAGAGAGAAAATGAAATTTCTACCGCAGGCGACATTCATCGATTTTGACTTTGAACCGGGGGCGATGAATCATTGTTTCTGCGAAACATGCAGGAAACGTTTTTCTTCAGAGTTTACCGATGCGGGCAAAATTCTTTCCTCAGATGAGATTAAAAAGAAATACCCTGTAAAGTGGTTCGAGTTCCGAGTGAAACAGCATGCTGAAATTCTGGCAAAATATTCCGCGAGTCTGAAGAAATATTTCCCGAAGCTAGCTTCAGTGCTTGTAACCGATCCTCTGCATTCTTCCGGAGATCCTATTCAGCAATGGTGCGGGGTCGACATACGGCTCTCTGACAACGGGGAATTCAGTCTTTTCCGAAATATGCCTTATTATTGCGGCCCTTCTTTTTTTAATGACATTAAATTCAACAACAAAGTTCTTAAGACTCCGAACTTCAATTTAATAGACCCTTCTGAAAATATGGAGATGTTTTATAAACGTTATACACCCGAAGGCGTCAGAATGAATATCGTCGCGAGCGCGGCCTTGGGATGCAAAGGGATAGGGTTCTGGCCCAATGACTGCTTTGACGGTAAATATCTACAGGAGATTGTTTTCGGCTGCTCCCTGGTCGCAAAGGCCGAGGATTACTATTTCTCAGGGCAAAGTGATGAACCTATAAAAATAGAACCGTTGAATGTTTTCCGGAAAACCTTAATGGACAATGGCGAGGAAGTTGTGCTGACATTTCCGGATTTTTCAGGAAAATTGAAAAATACTCTTCACCGCAAGGGTGACGGTTATCTCGTTACGGTATTCAACTACGATACCGACAATGATATTATTGCAAATGTCATGATTCCAAACCTGGCTGACGGCAGATACGAAGTGGTCGAACTTAACAGTGGCTTAAGATATACGGCGGATGACAATGGAGCCGATTTTTCCGCAGCCGATATCCGTAAAGGATTTATGGCGGAGATAGCCAGGTCGGATGTAAAAGTCATTGAAATCAGAAAACTCACCGGAGATAAAAGTTCTGCGGTCGGCGTTAAGCCGCAAACAGTTATTTCCAAGAAACTTAAAGATTTCAAAGGCAACCTTTCCTCCGTTGATAAGTTTCCAGTAATAAAGGAAGGCAATGCCGAAACCTCATGGGGTATTTTGAAGCCTGAAAAAATACCGATGATGAAAATGTCTCTCGGGGAAAGCTCAATTTATATAGATACAAAAAGCGCAAACGTCGCAGGATGGCGAAATAAGCAGGACAATTTATCAGATGTGCTCAGGCATAAATCCAGGGGACTTTTGGGAAATATAATAATGAACTCGGGCGTCAGTGGCGAAGCCGTATTTTCCTTTGAGAAGGGGTACATAAAAAATGGGGCACCGTCTGCCGAATTCATGTTCAAGGTTCCCGCTCCAGAGAATGCCGACCCGAACACGTCGTCAAGTGAAGGCCTTATAATTAAAAAGATTATATCCCTCGAAAATAAAGGGCAGTCTTTGAGGATTCATTTCACTCTTCTCAATCAGAACCCCTTCAAAAAAGCCATGAAAATCGGGTTTAGAATCAAAAATTATCCGATGCTCGGAAATTCTATGGCTGGAGAAGGGGCGTTGTCGCTAATTTCAAAAATTATCTTTAAAACCCCGGAAGGAGAAAGTAGAATCGCCTCCGGATCACCTGAAAATAATTTATACTTAAATGAAAATTGCAGTGATATCTCATTCCTCAAAGGTGTGCTTACTCCTAAAAAATGGACATATTCCGAAATCACCGTCGTCGCCTCCGATGGGGTCAAAACAGAGAAAATGACCTTCGTCCCTGATAAAAATGAAACAGCCGGATTTTATTCGTGGTGGTCCGAAATATCAGGTTTCACTGTTGAGCTTATTTCAAAGGAATCCGTGCTGGAATACGGCAAGTCGCTTGATTATGAATATATTGTAAATCTGGAGTAAATCCATCACTGCCCTTAATGTCGTATTGATAGAAATTAAAATGTGGATATTGCAAGAAGAGTGTTTTAAATGTAATATACATGGATTTTTAAATAATCATGAGGTATTGCAATGGCACTCTGGGGCGGACGTTTCAGTTCGGATATGAATACGAAGGTGGCCGAATTCACAGAATCGGTATCTTTCGATAAAAGACTTTATAAGCACGATATCGAAGGAAGCAAGGCGCATGTGACCATGCTCGCCGCATCCGGAATCATTCCCGGCAAAACGGCGGAGGATATTTGTGCTGGACTCGACAAAATAAAGAACGATATCGAAAATGGCAATTTTGAGTTCAAAATAGAACTCGAAGATATTCATATGCACATCGAAAGCGCCCTTATAGATGCCCTCGGCCCGGAAGGCGCGCGAGTCCATTCCGCACGCAGCCGGAATGATCAGGTGGCGCTCGATATAAGGCTCTATCTGCGCGATGAGATTGACTCCATAAAGGAAGGTGTCAAGGAATTCCAGAAGGCCCTCGTTGAGCAGGCCGCTTCCAGCAGCGACGCCATTATGCCCGGCTTTACACATCTCCAGCATGCACAGCCTGTCCTTTTCGCGCATCATCTCCTGGCATATGTCGAAATGCTCGAGCGCGATGCCGGCCGCCTTGACGACTGCCGGAAACGACTCAACGTTATGCCATTAGGCTCCGGAGCCATCGCGGGGACCACGTTGCCGATAGATCGTGAAAAGGTTCAGGAGCTTCTCGGCTTTCCTGAAATAACCCGCAACAGCATGGATGCCGTGGCTGACAGGGATTTCGCGTGTGAACTCCTCGCCGCGCTCTCAATCTTTTCAATGCATGTCTCAAGGCTTTCCGAGGATATTATACTTTGGTGCTCTCAGGAATTCAGTTTTGTTGAACTTGATGACGCGTTCTGCACAGGGTCAAGCCTCATGCCGCAGAAAAAAAATCCCGACATTGCGGAAATATCACGCGGCAAAACAGCACGAGTTTACGGAGACCTTATGTCGCTTCTTACTCTCTGCAAAGGGCTTCCGCTTACTTATAACCGCGATCTTCAGGAAGACAAGGAGCCCCTTTTCGATGCAATTGATACCGTGAAAATGGTTCTTGCCGTCTATCCTCCAATGGTCGCCACCATGAAACTCAACAAAGATAAAATGCTTCGCGCCGCCGAAGATCCTTTCCTTATGGCCACCGACCTCGCTGAAAAACTCGTCGAAAACGGCATGCCGTTCAGGGTCGCCCACCACAGAACGGGCTCTCTCGTAAAATGGTGCAGGGAAAACCATAAAAACCTTGCCGCCCTCTCCCTGGATGAAATGAGAATATCCATCCCTGAAGCGGAAGATGACTGCCTGAAACTCTTTTCGCCCTCAAGCAGTGTCTCGAAGCGCGAAATCCCGGGAGGGACGGGACCGGGGCAGGTAAAAAAACAGATCAGCTTCTGGACTGCGAGACTGAGCGATAACAAGGACAGATGAAGACGTATAATAAATTCGATACGCTTGAGACCAGCGCAACTTTTATAGGAATGCTCAAAAACGAAAACGAGCTCAGCTGGTCTGTCTTTTATAGAAATTATGCCAAGCTCATACTGAATTTTGCCCTGAAAAGAGGATGCTCAAGAGAACTTGCCGAAGATGTCCTTCAGGAAACCGTAATGGCACTTTTTCGCTATCTGCGCGGATTCGATTACGACAAGAAAAAGGGGAAGTTCAGATCACTTCTTTTCAAGATAACCGAGTCAAAAGTGGTCGATGCTTTTAGAAAAAATAAGATCAGCACCGTCTTTGACGAAAAGCAACTTGCCAATAAAAGCGGAGACGATGCAGACTCCTTAGGAGGAATCCCGCAAATCGAGGAACTCTGGGATCAGGCATGGGATGAGGAGCTGCTTCAGAATGCTGTCGAAGAGGCAAAGCAAAGGGTCAAACCTAAAACCTTTGAATGTTTTAAAAGGGTCTTCATCGAAGGACAAGCCGTCGGAGAAACGGCTGATAAAATGGGAATATCGCCAAACCTGGTCTCACAGCATAAATATAAAGTAATGTCGATCGTCATTGATTCCGCAAAAAAAATGCGAAGGCTTCTGGGAGAATGATATGAATAAAGACCGGAACGAAATGATTAAAAAAATCAATACCACGATGCATCACGCCATAAGTCCCGAAGAAGAGTCACGCATCGACGAAATAGGCAAAAGAGCAAGATATGTAAGTGCTATAATTCATTCGTCTAAAGGACTTTCCGCCGCCGTCCCCAGTCTTGTAATTGTAAGAGATGGTACGGTGCAGACGGCATTCCCCATGAGAAAGAAGATTCTGACCCTTGGTCGTTCAGAGCAGGCCGATATATGCATAGATTTTGAGAAAATATCCAGAGCTCACTGCGTCTTCAGTTTTGAAGATGCGGTGTGGCGCGTTAAAGACTGCGGCTCCATGAACGGAATATCTGTGAACGGCAAAAAGGTCACGGGAAAAATTCTCTGCGACGGTGATCTTATCGAGATAAGCTGTTATCAAATTGTCTTTGCCGATAAGCCGCCCGAGCTGCCGGCCGGGTTCGATTCAGTTTTTTGAAATATCGCGTATCGCGCGCCGCACTGTTTCCGCCGTCTCATCCAGGAGCGGAATCTTTTCTGTATGCGGCGGGACAAAGCAGAAGGCCTTTAAGTCCGCGGCTTTGATTTCCATAAGCTTTTCTTTCAGAAGCCCTAGCCAATGTTCAAGCGACTGATGCGCTCCTATAATAACCGTGTCTGTCCGGAAATATTGAGTGAACATGGCTATGTCGATTGTTGTGGAGAAAAGGTCAGGGAGTGCTTCCACGAGAAGAAGTCTTGATTCCGGAAAATTTCTCGCGAACTCGACCGCATAGTTCCAGTTCCCGCCGACGGGTATTACCATCGCTCCGCGCACCGGGTCAAAGCTCCGGACTTCCTTGAATTTTCTGATGGCGGAAGCTATGAAATTATTTGAGTCGTTAAGTTTTATAAATCTTTTGCCGTCAGAAAGCTCAACGATTGGAAACTCCTGAGACCTGGATGAGATTCTGAAAGGAACTGTTCCGGCAAAGTCATGTCTTTTTTTAAGAAACTCCGCGAAAAGGCTGTTTTTGTGTGAGACAAGGGATATCGCATAATTTCTGAAAGCTGAAAAACTCCGTGACTCATATTTTGCGTCCAGTCCGCCACTACCTACATATGTCAAATCTCTCATTATATCTTCAGCAAGATCTTTTCGAAGCTTCCTGAAGGCCTGTTCATCGGGGCTTCGACATGGGCCACAGTCTTTTATATCTCTTACATAAACATCTACAGCGTCCATAAATTCTTTTATATCATGCTTCAATGCGGTAACGTTGATAAGTTGTCTTTGCGGCGAACCCTTTTTGAAGAGCTGGATGGAGCTTTTGGGACGCGAAGAAGCATATTTTTCAAGAAACTCATTGAGTTGCATCCTTTTCATTCCGCTTACGCACGCCCCCCCCTCGGTACAGTTAAATATTTCTGTTCCCGGGGAAGATTCCAGATAAGTTTCGAGGCTTTTTCTTAGAAGGTCGAGTTCTTTTATCGTAGGAACGGTTTCCGTATCATTGCCGGGAATCCTGAAAATATCTCCTTTGTATGTTTCTTCCGCTCCTGAAGAATCCGCATGAAAATCGCCCTGTTCGGAAAGACAGTAATCGTTTCCTGCCACAGCCACGCTTCCGGCATCAAGTTTCAGCGCCATATCAAGGGCTGTTACGGTGGCGGTTCCTGAAAATGAAAGCTTTCCAAGATTGAACCCTTTTCTTCGCATATATCTGTTAAAATAAATTGAATCGCCCTCCGTCCATATTCTGTCTTTAAAGGACAAGGCTTTTTTGTGTGAAATGGAGGTCAGTCCGACGAGGACAGGGCTTTGCGGATTAAGCGTTTCCCCGAAGCCCTCCGCGTCGGCATATACTATGAAATCGGGATTGATTCCCGCATTTTCCAGTATTATGCCTGTACGGCCCGCAGCGATTATTATTATGTTATTCTGATACAGTTTTATCAGTTCCATCTGGTATTTCAGGGAGGGACCGGCTCCGCAGACAAGCACCGGAAAATCCTTTCCCGCCGGTATCCACGAATTTTCCGAATCATTCATTATCAAGGGAATATTTTGAATTGACGCCCTCAACTTGAGCAGTCCATAGTTCTTCTCATTCGTTACGTTAATTACGGCGTTATCGACAATACTCATGAGTTTTTCAGCGATGTCGGAAGGAAAGCCCGCGGCGCTGGAAAAATAATAACGCTCTATTCTTAACGCCCCGGCTGTGAGCCATATAAGATCGTGCGACAGATTTTCATCCAGCGCAAGAGGAAGAAAAAAGGTGTCGGAATCGTACTTGATAACATCAAGACCTTTTTCGTACTGAAAAAGATAAAGAAGGAAAGTTCCCTGCGGAACATTCCTTCTTATGTCCTCAATCATTTTCTCTTCAAGAAGTCCGGCATAAACATAAAGTTCGGGCCGTATCCTTTCCTGCCCTGACAGTGCGGAACGGAGTTTTTTCTCAAAAATGCTTTTTATATCATGTGGCATCCGTGTAAATATCTTTCAGGCTTCTTACCAGAAGAAGCTTTTTAACTTCCTTCTCATTAAGATTGCCTGCATGGAACTCTATTTCAACTTCTCTTCCCGGCCTCATATGGAAAAAATTGTCCGAAAACACGGTGTCAACATTTTCAAGTTCGAGCCATACCCACATTGCCGGCTTCATCGTTTTCAGGCTGACACTGAAAGTCCCAGGGCCCTTTTTCCTGACTGATGCTTCTATTTCAGGGGTTCTTAGATCCATGGACTTAGGCTTGTAAAACGAAGCCATATTTTCTGAGCACAGCTTTCCTTCATTGTCATAAAGTTCAGCCCATATCATCAGGTTTTTACCGTGCAGGCTTTTTGCGAATTTTGAAAAATCGCGGGATGCCGCCTTCTTGGATTTTCCTGATTTCAAGGATACTTTTTCCTTCACCTGGTCCAGTATTTTTCCGTCAAGGTCGGTAAGCAGAATATGCAGCTCACCGTTAAAGTCCTTCACTGAATCATTGACTGTGAAAAAGTCGGCATTGTTCTTTTTCCAGTCTTCTTCAATTGTAACAAGAAGCGGATTGAAAAACTTCTTTGCCGTGTATTGGAGAGCCTTCCAGCGGTTGTTGTAATCAATTGATGCCCAGCTTGCTACTGGCCAGCAGTCATTAAGCTGCCAGTACAAGGCTCCCATACATTGCGGAGATTTACGCCAGAACTCCACGGCATATTTGATTGCCAGGCCCTGAAGTATCTGGCTTGACCAGATAAGGCTTTCAAAATCCTTCGGCATCCTGAGCCAGTCGAGCATGTAACCCATTATGGCTGAATTGCCTATCGGGGCACGCTGGTGATGATCCATTACCCATGATGTGATGTTTCGGTCTTCGGGCACTGTAAAAGAGCGAACTGTTTTGGGCTCGGCAAAGCTTTGGAATCCAAATTCGCTGACAAAGCGGCATGGCGTTGTTTCCCTGTACCACTCAAAGGGCTGTTTCCCATGCCAGACGCTCCAGAGGTGGGCATCGCCTGAGGCCGGGTCGCATGTGTTTTTCCTGTCGCCGAGAGGAGAATGCGGGCTGGACGGCCAGTACGGCCTTTCAGTGTCGACTTTTGCAATGGTTTTCTGAAGTATTTCGTCAAAGAATTTGTAATAGTCTTCAGCTTTCATCTTGTCCTGTTCCCATTTTTCACCGACTTTGCCGCACTGCTCTATTTCGTTATTGCCGCACCACAGCGCGATGCACGGGTGATGTCGAAGGCGTTTTACATTTTCCGCTACTTCGATTCTAGCATTCTCGACAAGCGCCTTATCAAAAATGGGATACGAATGACACGCAAATATAAGATCTTGCCATACGCATATGCCGTATTCGTCGCAGAGACTGTAAAATTCGTCATTTTCATAAATGCCACCGCCCCAGACGCGCAGCATATTCATGTTGGCGTCCTTCGTACTTTTTATGAGGAAGCGGTATTTTCCTTCGGTCACGGCTGTGATGAATGTCTCCATCGGTATCCAGTTGGCGCCTTTGGAAAAGAACGGAACACCGTTGGCGGAGAAGTAAAATGATTCGCCGAATTTATCTTTTTTGCGTACAAGCTCAAGCTTTCTCAGTCCGATGCGAATTGCTTTAGAATCAATGACTTTATCCGAAAGCAGGAGGACTTCGACATCATAAAGGTTCTGCTCTCCCATGTTGTTGGGCCACCACAATTCAGGATTATTAATCGTAATCGAGGTTTTTGCTTTTTCCCCGGAAAACAGAATAGTTTCGGATGCAATTTTTTTGCCATTGAATGAAATGTTGAAAACGGCTTCATATTTTTTATTGGAAGCTTTTTCAAATTTGGCGGAAAGGGAAAGCTTTACGCTTCCTTTCTTGTGCTCCTGAAGCACAAGTACATCAGTAAGTCGAGCATCGCTGAAAGATATGATTTCTATATCCTTCCATATTCCGCATGTAACGAGGCGCGGACCCCAATCCCAACCGAAATTGCATGGCTCTTTTCTGAGCCAGTTGCCATTGTCGCGAGTGTTGTAGCCGACACGGCTTTGATGATTGGAAAATTCCCATTTCATTGCTTTTTTCTTTTCCTCAAGGTATGGAAAGACGGGCTTGAACCTTATTTCGATACTGTTCTTGTCTGGCCTGAGGATTTTTTTGACATCAAACTCCCAGCATCTGAACATATTATCGGTATCGCCGATTGACTTCCCGTTGATATATATTTCGGCAAGGGTGTCGAGTCCTTTCGCGCGGAGCATAACTCTCTTTTCCGCGAGGATACTTTTATCCACATTGAATGCACGTGAATATACCCACTCCTTGTCCTCGATCCAGAGTACCTTCAATTCGTTATCTCTGAAAAAAGGATCTTCGATGACCCTGTTTTTTAACAGGTCAGTGTGGACATTGCCTGGAACATTGGCGGAATGGACCTTTTTGGGTTCTGTCGCATCAAACAAATCCCATTTTCCGTTAAGCATAATTTTATTCATATTCTCGCCTCCTTGTTTTTATCATATTCTACTGTAGGAAAGATGATTGATAAATATACATTTCTGCAATTGAGATACCATTCTCTGCAATTATGAAAGGTAGTTACGGATATTGGTAGCAGAATTGAAGAGGGCCTGAATAATTTTTGTATGTTTTTCTTCGGGGCATCTGAAGGCCGGGGCGTAGCAGCCGAGTGCACCGACAAGCCTGCCAGCGGCATCAAGTACCGGAACGGCGATTGAGATTATTCCATTGTTTTCATGGATTATTATATAGCCTGATTTTTTTATTTCGGCGATGGCTGCGGAGAGTTTTTCTCGGGAATCGATATCGTTCCAGGATTTGCCGGGAAGCCCGTTGAGTTCGAGAATCTCATCGAGTTCTTCATTTAACCCGAAGGAGGCGAGTATTCTCCCTGTAGCCTTCGAGAAAAAATCGGCACTATCCATCTGGGACTGATCGATGGTAATGGCGGAACCTCCGCTGAAAGAAAGAATGGGAACCCTTCCGCCGTTTCTGAGTGTGTAGAAGACCGTGGATTCGTCTGTCTCGGAATGTAATTTCTCAAGGACGTTTTTAAGATAAAGCTCTGAAAATTTTCTGAATTTATTTTCGCTTCCTATGGCTGCGCATTTAGGCCCGGCGGCGTAGGATGAGTCGGGTTGCTGGGCGACGTAACCGCAGCGGAGCATTGTTTTCAGTATATTGTGAAGGGTATTCGGGCGGATATCCGTTCTGCGTGAAAGTTCGGCAAGGCTTATGCCCTTACGTTCGGGATCGCTGAAAATGAGTATATCCAGCGTATCGAGAGCTTTCTTTATCGAGTTTACGAGATGTTCCGCCATTTCAGGATGTCCTTATAAAAAACAGGCCGGACTTATCTTAGTCCGGCCTTCAGTATTTTCAATCTTTATATCTGACTTCTTGTATAGGGACACGAGAGAACGCATTTTTCGAAGTTACAGGGTCTGTACTTCGCGATTGTGGGCTGCTTGCGTAGAGCCTTGTCGAGGTCTTCGGCGCTGATCTTTTCAGGCGCTTTTTCGTCAAGCTTCCAGCCGAGGTACATATTGCCTTCTTCGGCAGAGAGCGAATAGCGCTTGTTCCAGTCGCATCTTTGCTGATCGATGACATGAAGCTCATCGCTTATGCCATCTACTTCGACCTTCACCTTATCCCCGAACGCGTTTGACGAACAGCTCTTGAGGCATCTCGAGCAGTCTTCGCAAAGCGGGGTAAGGGATTCTGTTTTTACGTTATCAGACAGAAGTTCGGCATCCGTAACGACAGTGATAAACCTTATATTGGGGCCGTATTTCGGAGTCACGAGAGATCCGCATTTCGAAAGCCGTCCGAGTCCTGTGGCAAGAGCGGCGAAGCGGTTTGAAAATGCGTCGGGCTGCTCGCCTCTGGGATTGCCGTTTACGGATGCGGTGTTCATAAGGTCGTGGGTAACCGCTGCGGAAAAACCTCTTTTTTCGAGGATTTTCTTTACTTTAAGCGCCATTATCCGGAGAAGCTTTGCGGATTCGTACTGGGCGTAAGCGTATATGCCTATCGACTCGGCATTGTTTCTGGCGGTCGCGTCCATCGTGGCTTTCGGAATTCTCAATCCCATCACGATTACGGACTTCGCGCCTTTGAGGTGGTCTTCAGGTTTGAGAAGCTTTCGTACTTCCGTTGAGATTTCAGGCTCTACGGCATAAAATCTCTTTGATTTGTCCTTAGCCACAAGCACTTCGCGTTTTCCGAATGCCGGCTCGAGCGACTTGTAGATGGAGTCGAATCGCGACGCTGGGGCTATTCCCGTGAGGTCGGCCCCGGCTTCTTCAGCTATGGCTTTGATATCGACGGTGTTCTTTTCGGGAGATTTGACGATTTCAGTTTTGTACTGGATCTCGTCGGAAGTTTCTGGAAGCTCCGCGCTGGTGAATACTGTTGACGCGACGAATGTCTTTCCGGCAGGGATTCCTTTGATGAAGTTCATGACGTCGGCATCTGCCGCGGTCGATGTTACAGTAGAGAAGCCGTTTCTTTCGAGCTCCCTGGCTATATCGTAGGACGTCTGAACGGATAGGTAGCCGCCAACCGCGTGAGAATAGGTTACCGCGATATCAACGTCGGTATTTTCTTCGCGTTCGTCTACTATTATCCCTGATATTACGGCAGTCTTTGCGTCGGGCAGGTATGAAGAGACGTTGATTCCGAGTTTTGACAGAAAGTCGGCACTCTTTATGACTACGAAGTCCATTGCCTTGAACGCTCCTGCCGAGCGGACTCTTTCGAGGAGCTGACGCGATACAGGAACGCCTTCCGCCGGAACCATGTGCTTTTTACGGCGCGGTGCGTTTGTGTAGGATTTGTCGAAATATCTCAGCGCCTTGGGAACGCAGTAGCGCAGGCAGCTTCCCATTTCACCGCCCCTCATGCCGTGTTTTTTTACATTTTCTATGATGTTTTCTTCTGTAACTTTTTCAGGGATCGGAAGGTCGAGGTCGAGGTCGAAGTGTTCGCCCCATGCACAGCGCCAGAGGTTTTTCTTCGCATAGCGGTATTCCTTGTCTTCAATCTTTACGATGTTCCAGCCGTCGATTTCTTTTGAGAGGGCGCCGGATAGGCAGTGCTTCTTGCATATCATGCAGTTGTCGCAGACGCTTCCCGGCTCGATAAGCGGCGTCGGAGTAAGATCGGCAGAGGTTATCACACTGGCGTAACGGACATGCGCACCGTATTCGGGTGTTATCGCTAGCCCGTTGTAACCGAACTCGGAAAGTCCGGCAGAAACGGCCGCGTGCATGTGGGAAATATCAGGGGCAAAATGTTCTTTAAGGTCTTTATAGCCCTTATATCTCCAGATATTCGAGGAAACTATAGGAATGGCTTCCACGCCGTGGTCTTCGAGCCAGAGAGCGAGCTTATAGGCAATCTCGTCGATGCGCGTATTCATGTAATACTGAATATTGTAAGGGCCTATTTCCTGGGGATGTTTCATCCCGCCCATCTCGACGCAGCCGTCGGTATGGGTTACGGCCATTACTATGACGCTTTTTGCGTGCGGCATGATTCCCTGTGGGCTCATCATTGCCGGTGCGTGTGCGAATCGTCCTATATTCGCTACGCCCACGAGGTCTGCGTTAAGTTCTCTCAGCGCGAAGTTCTTTACTTTTGAAGTAAACGGGGAATCTATCAGATACTCTTTTGACTGCTCTTTCATTTCCTTTTTCCTTTCATTCACTATCAATGAATATCATTCATTATAGCTGAATTTAAGGATTTGTCAATAGTTTTTTTCAAAGTTTCGCGTTTCTTTAGAGGTTTCTTTGCAAATAATGTTCTTTGCTTTATACTTTTATGGTTTAGATGAAAAGGAAATCGAATTATGAAGATCTTTTTAAAAGCTTTAGTTCCGGCAGTAATCATCGTCATAGCCACCGGCTGCATGCATGCAAACTTTAAACTTATGACCGACAGCCGCGACCCGATGGTGGAAAGAACCCTGTCCGGCAGCGGAGATGACAAGGTACTCATGGTCTCGGTAAATGGAATAATATCGGACATCCCTGAATTCAGCTTTTTACTTACCAGGGCTAGCATGCTCGAAGAATTTGTTTCACAGCTTGAGCTGGCGGCGCAGGATCCGGACATAAAAGCCATGGTGCTTAAGATAAACTCACCCGGAGGCTCGGTAACGGCGAGTGACATCATCTATAACGAGATCATCAGGTTCAAGGAAAAGTCCGGCGCCAAAGTCGTGGTTATAATGATGGATGTCGCCGCGTCAGGCGGTTACTATA
>MHBG01000065.1:0-14313 GCA_001804785.1 Lentisphaerae bacterium GWF2_45_14 | reverse complement strand
CATGCGCCCCGAACTCTCGGGCCTGATGGACAAAATAGGCGTGGGATTCGAAGTCACTAAGTCCGGTAGAAACAAGGATATGGGTTCGCCGTTCCGCAAACCGACAAAGGAAGAGGATGAGCTTTTCAATAAAATAACCTCCGGTCTCAGCGATAGGTTCGCGTCTCTCGTACTCAAACACAGAAAAATATCTCCTGAAAATATGAAGGAAATTCTGACGGCAAGGGTATTCCTCGGCCCCGAGGCCCAGAGATTGGGAATGATAGATAAGACAGCTTATCTTGACGATGCGGTTAAAGATGCCATAAAACTCGCAGGCATAGCGGATGATTCGAAGGTAATAGCCTATCGTCGCTCATTTTACCCGAATGATAATCTATACAATAGCACCACTGCGAAAGGCGGAGGCGAGAACTTTTCTCTTATCAACATGGGACCCTTCGAGCAGTTCAAAAATATGAGTCCTGGCCTTTATTATCTTTGGCTTCCCGCCGCGGCCCATCAATAGATTTAACTACGCGGTGAGCTGACTTTTGCCGGAGGCGTATCTAAAAGCGCCTCGGCCTTCAACATATAAGGCAAATGTCCAATATTGAAAAAGTTAATCCGAGAGGGAATTGAGAAATGGCGTTATATCTAGGGATCGACGCGAGTACTCAGGGAATAAAAGCAGAGCTTATCGACACGGCTAAAGGGGAAATCATAACCTCGTTCGGGATTAATTTCGGGAAAGATCTGCCACATTTCAAATCAACTGACGGCTTCCTTGAAAATGCCGATCCTACAATAAGACATGCTAATCCCCTGATGTGGCTTGAAGGGCTTGATATGCTCTTTTCCCAAATGCAAAAAAAAGGGGCGCCTCTTTCTGACGTCGCCGGGATTTCGGGTAGTGCCCAGCAGCATGGATCAGTTTATCTGAAAAATAACTTTCCCGAAATATTGGCAAAGCTTGATTCGGATAAAAATCTTTCGGAACAATTAAAAATCTCATTGAGTCGTCAGACATCCCCTATATGGATGGACCGCTCGACAAGCGCCGAATGCGATGAGCTTTATGCCCGTTTCGGAGAACGGATACAATCTGACACCGGCAGCCCGGCAATAGAGCGCTTTACCGGTCCGCAAATAAGACGTTTTGCCAAGGCGGAGCCTGAAAATTACGATAAGACATCAGTTATTCATCTCGTGAGTTCTTTCCTATGTTCCGTCTTGTGCGGAAATTCAGCGCCTATTGATTATGCTGACGGATCAGGAATGAATCTTTTGAACATCAAGGAATTGGATTGGGATAGGGAAATTACGTCTTTCACCGCGCCTGATTTGCTGAAAAAGCTTCCTGCCGTCGTGGATCCCAGCTCTATCGCCGGCAATTTGAGCAACTATTTCAGCAAATACGGACTTAATGCCGGTATCCCCGTTCAAGTCTGGTCGGGGGACAATCCGAACAGCCTGATAGGCGTTGGTGCGGCCATGCCGGGATCGGCAGTTATCAGCCTTGGTTCCAGCGATACATTTTTTGCAGCGATGCGTAATTTTAAAACGGATAAAGCAGGCTGCGGACACGTCTTCTGTAATCCGGCGGGCGGGTTTATGAGTCTTATCTGCTTTTCCAACGGCTCTCTCGCCAGAGAAAGAATCAAAACGTTGTGTAAAGTTGACTGGGAATTCTTTGACAGGACAGCCGGAGAAATGACGAGAGCCGGAAATAACGGCAAACTAATGCTGCCTTATTTTGAACCGGAAAGCACACCAAAAGTTTTGACTCCCGGCGTAAAAAGGAACTACAGTAACGCTGAACCGGCAGAAGAGATAAGGACGATAATGGAATCGCAGGCAATATCAATGAAAATTCATTCGGAATGGCAGCAGGAGGATTTCAAAAAGATCCGCATCACCGGAGGAGCGTCCGGCAGTCAGGCATTCAGAAAAATACTTGCCGATGTGTTTCAAGCGGAAATCGAAAGCATTTCCATCAAAAATTCAGCTGCACTTGGCGCTGCGCTGCGAGTCGCAAATGCGGTCGGCGAAATTCCTTTCCATAAGCTCTTCGACATATTCTGCGTCCCGAATGAGGTGATAAAGCCGGACTCGGCCAACGCTAAAGTATATAAAGATGCCTCGAGCCGCTACGTTGAATTTGAAAAGATTAACACGTCTCTTTGACCCATTAAAAAAACAATGCCGTTTTGCGGCCGCCCGGTGAGGTCGGAGGACGGGATAAGCCGTCTGCTGCCAAGTCGATTGTATTGATGGCTTTTGCATAAGCGCCAAAAAATCTCTTGATCAATCTTAAAATTTCAATTTTATGCGTTATATTGTCAGCGCAGTAAAACATTTGGAGGCGGAGGAACGCCCGGACAGAGCAGTTTTCGGCCGCGAGTTTTTAGAGTAAGTGAAAATAATCTTAGGAGAATCTTAGATATGCCTACATACGAATATGAATGTGGAAGTTGCGGAGACCACATGGAAATATTTCAGAGCATGAAGGACGATCCGCTTAAAAAATGTCCGAAGTGCGGAAAAAATAAACTTCAGCGCCTCATCGGTACCGGAGCGGGAATAATATTTAAAGGAAGCGGCTTCTATCAGACCGATTACCGCTCGGAAAATTATAGAAAGTCTGCGAAAAGCGAAAGCTCTTCATCGGAAAGCGCCGCTGCCGCTCCAAAGACCGAGAATAAAACAGAGAAAAAAACAAAAGGGAAGACAGGGGAATAAATTATGATGATCAAATGTCAGAAGTGTGGATTTGAAAATCAGCTAGGGGCTATTTTCTGCAGACAGTGCGGCGGCAAACTGGAGCTTGACGAACTGAGGCCGGAAGTCAAAGACAAAAAGAAACAAGGTTGTTTCAAGACAGGGTGCAAGATTTTTATTGTCCTCTTCCTGCTCCTCATATCATCTGTCATTTTTATATTATTCTTTCCGTTGAGTTATACAGAACCCACGCCTTTCCCTGAAAAAGACAAGGCGGCGCTTGAAGAAAAAATGACCAGTCTTCAGGGGGCGTTGGACGGTAAAAATAAGTTGCGTTTTTATTCATTCACTCCAGCCGAGACATCTTATCTTCTGAGCAAGCTCATGCTTGATAATAACCTGACTTCAGAGCCGATTGATGTTGTTATCGAAGTCCGTGACGATGCCGTATATCTTGTTTTGCAGAAGAAATTCCTCGGAGTGCTGCGTTTTAGAGCGGAAGTCCGCGGACGGCCCGAACTTACCGAAAATGCCGACGGCAAGACAAACTTCAACCCCAATATTGATTATTTTAAATTCGGCAATGTCCCTGGCATAAGCTTTTCTACCGAAAATATAATGGATAAAATCGAAGACGAGGATGCCAAAACTCTAATTATGAACATTATAGGAAAAATTCAGAAGTTCCAGATCAGCAAGGAAGGTAATTTCGATATCCTCCTGAAAAAGCGGGCGCCAGCCGCTAAGAAATCCCCGGGGACACAGTAAGAAAGACTGGAGATACGAAACGGGATGCGTTATAAAAATGTAAATATAGAGGCATTCGGCTATGAGTTGCCTCCTGAGACAATAAGCTCTTCAGAAATAGAGTCGATGATGGCTCCTGCCTATGAGAGACTCGGGCTTCGCGAAGGCCGTCTCGAACTCATGACAGGAATCAAGGAACGCAGGCTCTGGGCACCCGGAACAACACCCGGCAAAGCTGCCTCAATGGCAGGCGGCAGGGCTTTGGAATCTTCGGGGATAGCTCCTGAGGAAATAGGCTGTCTCATCATGTGTTCGGTAAGCCGCGACTTCCTTGAACCCGCGACCGCGACCGTCGTACATGACAACCTGAAGCTCTCGCCGAACTGCATGGTCTTCGACATATCTAACGCCTGTCTCGGAATCCTCACGGGAATGATAACGGCGGCAAACATGATTGAGCTCGGGCATATCAATGCAGCACTGCTCGTCGCCGGCGAAAACAGCCGGCCTCTTCTCGAAGCAACTGTCCGTGCGGTCAATGAAGATAACTCGCTAACGCGCCAGAGCATAAAACGGTATTTCGCGTCATTCACGATAGGCTCCGGGGCAATCGGAGTAGTTCTGTCGAATAAAAATCTCAGCCGCTCCGGGATGCGTCTTACGGGCGGAGTTTCATTTGCCGCAACGCAGTACAATTATCTTTGCCGTGGCAATTCTGACAAGGGCATGAACGACGGCTCAGACATAATTATGAATACCGATTCCGAAACACTCATGGTTAAAGGAGTCGAGACGGCCGCCTGCGCCTGGAAACTCTTCCTGGAAGAGCTCAATGTTGAAAATTCAACCTTCGATTGTATATGCACCCATCAGGTAGGCTCCGCGCACAAGCGGCTTCTTTTCGAGACTCTGGAACTTGACATCTCCAAAGATTACGCTACACTGGAATTGATGGGGAATACGGGCTCCGTTTCATGCCCATTCACAGCAGCGAAGGCCATCGAAAGTTCTTTTGCGCCGAAGGGCGGAAAAATGGCGCTTCTCGGTATCGGCAGCGGTATAAACTGTACAATGCTTGGAGTTGATTTGTGAGCAGAATAGAATTCTCGGACATCAAGGGACTTTACCCGTTCCGGTCAAATTACTTTAATATAAAAGGCCATAATTATCATTACCTCGATGAAGGTGCCGGCAACCCTGTGGTGATGCTGCACGGGAATCCGACGTGGTCATTTTTCTACAGAAACATGATAAAGGAATTAAGCCCGCGCTACAGAGTGATTGTACCCGACCACCTCGGATGCGGACTTTCCGACAAGCCGCAGAATTTTGAGTACCGCCTCGAAACACATATAGACAACCTCGAAAACCTGCTTCTAACCTTGAACCTCGAGAATATAACGCTCGTAATGCATGACTGGGGCGGCGCCATCGGAATGGGTTTTGCCACGCGCCATCCGCAGAGAATAAAAAGTCTGATAATCCTGAATTCGGGAGCCTTTTCCTGTGACCGGCTTCCACTCAGGATAGCTCTTTGTCGCATGCCGAGCTTGGGAAGTATGCTCATACGGCGTTTAAACTTGTTCAGCTCAAGCGCGATACACATGGCGGTGACAAAGAAAATGCCGCGGGATGTTCAGAAAGGCTATCTTTATCCATATCAGTCCTATGACGACAGGGTGGCGGTCGATAAATTCGTCGAGGATATTCCGATGAGTCCGCTTCACCGCTCATATGAGGTACTCCTGCAGATAGAGCACGGACTCTGGATGTTCAGGGAAAACCCCGTATGCATCATATGGGGAATGAAGGACTGGTGTTTCACCTCCCATTTTCTGGAACGCTGGGCGCTTTACTACCCTCAGGCGTATATTCACTGCATGAATGACGCAGGGCATTACCTTGTCGAGGATGCCTGCCCCGAAATAATGTCGTGTGTCAACGACTTCCTTGAGGCTAACAAGATATAGCTTCCGAACTCAGAAATTTGATAAATTCAATATCAGCCGGAAGAATATTTATATTTTCCATTTCTGCCGGATTGAACCACGCAATCTGCTGGCCATCGAGCGGAATAAGTTCCTGGGCGCCATCATTCATCCGTACCTTGTAGAATTTTAGATGAACGCTCTTCCCCGGATAATCATGGCACACCTCATATATAAGGCCATCTGCCGTAACGTCCAGGGCAAGCTCCTCCTTGATTTCCCTTACAATGCAGTCATTGTCATTCTCGGCAAGCAGATTTTTCCCGCCCGGAAATTCCCACATTCCCGCATGCGGTTTTCCCTCGGGGCGACCGGTCATGAGGTAGCGCCCGTCTCGTTCTATGACTGCGGCGCAAACACTTATTCTTTGATCTAATGTTTCTTTCATATCTTATGAACTCACATGCAATTGATCCGATAGCTTTTTCTTTAAATCACCCTAGGGTAGAACTTGCTCTAACCGGGTTTATTTTATGCCCTTCTGGATTTTGCAGGCCTTTACCGCGTTGTGCATGAGCATTGCGATGGTCATTGGGCCGACACCGCCGGGGACTGGCGTGATATGGGAAGCAATACGTGCGACTTCGTCGTAGTTGACGTCGCCAACGAGCTTATAGCCTTTCGGAGATGACGGGTCTTCGAGTCTGTTTATCCCAACGTCTATTACGACCGCGCCTTTTTTGACCATTGAGGCGGTTACATATCCGGGTTTTCCGATTGCGGCAATGAGGATGTCGGCTTGTTTCGTATAGTGCGCTATGTCAGGCGTCATCGAGTGGCATACTGTTACCGTGGCGTTGGCTCCTTTCGCCTTCTGCACGAGCAGCGCCATCATGGGTTTGCCAACAATGTTCGAGCGGCCCAGCACTACGGCGTGTTTGCCGGCGGGGTCAATCTTGCTTCGTTCGAGGAGCATCATTATTCCGTGCGGCGTGCAGGGAAGGAAGCCGGATCTGTCGCCCGCGAGCATTTTTCCCAAATTCTCATGGTGGAAGCAGTCAACGTCTTTCAGAGGGTTTATCGCGGAGACGACGGCCTCTTCGTCTATCTGCGGCGGGGGAGGGGACTGGACAAGGATTCCGTGGATCTTAGTGTCCGCATTGAGTTCTCTTATTAGTTCAAGGACTTCTTTTTGGGAGGCGTTTTTATCGAGGCTCTTTCTGACGGAGTATATTCCCAGTTCGGCGGACTTCTTGACTTTCATTCCCACATAGACCTGTGACGCAGGGTTGTCGCCGATTATAACTACGGCAAGTCCAGGCTGAACACTGTGATTTCTCGCAAGCACCGCGACTTCCATCGCTGTTTCCTGGTTAATCTCCTTAGCTATCGCGTTTCCGTCGATTATTTTTGCGGACATGCTGTTTTTTTTCCTTATGTTCTGATGCAATTTCTGCTTTCAGGGCTAATATTAAACCTTATTCATTTAAAACCAAATCGAAAAACGATTTATAATGTGAAAATTTTAACTTATGCGCTTTCTTGTTTATAACATAGCTTATGGAACCGGCGGACCCGAGGGCGATTACGAAAGGCTTTGGAAGATTCACCGATACATAAAGACCTCTCGCAGTCATCTGGACAGAATCATTGAGTTTATCGGGAAAAACAGTCCTGACATAATAGGTCTTGTCGAGGTGGATACCGGGTCTTATCGTACCAACTTCGTGAATCAGGTCGAGCTGATTGCTTCAAACCTTGACCATTATCAGCAAAGTTCCATAAAGTATGGCAGGCGCTCACTGGGCCGCGCCGTACCCATAATGAAAAAACAAGCCAACGCCATACTTACAAAGAAGGAAGTAACCGACAGCAAATTCCATTTTTTCCCCCGGGGTGTGAAAAGGCTGGTGATTGAAGTCGAGACCGAGGGCGTGCATATCTTTCTGGTACATCTCGCATTGCGCAAGAAGATAAGGGCCGAGCAGCTTTTATTTCTCGCGGATATCGTAAATCCCGACAAGCCAACGATTGTGGCGGGGGACTTCAATACTTTTTCCGGTCCCGGCGAGCTGGATGATTTCTGCGAAAAACTCAAGCTCGTAAATCCTAACCGGAACTATTCGACCTATCCGTCCTGGGCACCGAACTGGCAGCTTGACCATGTTCTTTGCTCAAAACACATAAAAATTAAAAAATTTACGGTGCCGAAAGTGAAATTTTCGGACCACCTTCCCATAATAATGGACTTTACCATAAGCAAATGAGTGGCCCGATTCAGACCATGCCGAGTATGTTTTCGAGGAGGTCGTTCATTGTGCTGATGGTACTGCCATTTGCTTCATAATTGCTCTTGATTACCTGCATCTCGGTCATGTTTTCAATGAGATTGTCCACGTCGGATCCATCGTCATTGGCTATATTGCTGGCAATCTGGCTCATTCGGACCATGTCTGCGGCCATTGCGTCCTGAGATACGCTGAAAGCTGATCCTATATCCATTTTTCAACCCTCCTTATTCATACGGCTATATCCATTTCCTGGACAGTGCCTACGGTACCATTCTCCCTCAGGAAAAGCCCAGTTTCGCGAATTTTCCCATTCAATGCCCCATCAGCTGCGGTCATGGAAAACTCAGTATCCGCCCTGCCGAGGTAGATTGCGCCTATTCCGGCATCGCCCATATCCAGAAGCGTCTCCGAACCGTCCGGAGCCATATTCCATATTCTGAGATTATAGTATGCGGAATCGTTTTCGTCAAGCCACCCGTTTCTGTCCGAGTCGTAAGAGGCCAGTTCGTCGAAGCCGTTTCCATTTGAAGGACCGAACAATTCCGAGCCGTCATTTATTCTGCCGTCGCCATTTTTATCGAGCGCGAGGTAGCCGCTTCCCTGCGAGAGTCCGGCAATATTTTCCTTTCGACCATCCATATTAAGGTCGAATTCTATTCTGGCATTTTCATCAAGGTTCGGAAGCGTTCCCGAAAAGTTGATGACCAATGGATCGATGAGCGCATCGCCTGCCTTTATTGAAAGTTCCTCGCGGCTGTAAAACTCCCGGCTCATCATCAGTTTTATATCGAGCTTAATTTCCCGTCCGTCCGCGGTCTTGACTAACCCTGACGCACTGAATGAGGTATCCTCTTTTTCGTAGGATTCCTCTACCGCGTGGTAATCGATACCCCACCCGACGCTTTCAGTATTGGCGTTGGCACCGTTTCCGCTCCCACCCCCACCCCCTTGATTCTTAGCGCTTATTTTACTCATTATTTCCTGCACGGAGGAGGAGTTGCCGCTGAGTTTGTCTTGTCGAAAGATGCCTATTTTGATTTTTTTGCCGGTAATAGAGTAAAGCAGCTCTTCAATAATCTTTACCTTGAGCTCTTCAATATCGGAAAGCTCCTCAACCGGGGATATCTGAGAGCAATTGGATGCAGGCTTTGCGACAAGGCTCTTTATCGCGCCACCTGAGATATTGAGATTTACCGCGCCGGGATTCTGTGTCTGCTGGACGAATGAACGTGATTCATTCGTGTTTCTGAGCCTGTTGATGGCTTCAGCAGAAAGTTTTACATTTACCGGAGATTCGTATGCCAGTGCCCGCTTGTCCGAGTCGCCGGTCCACTGGACAAGTGTCTCTTCTTTTTTGCTGTATGCGGTAAGCTCATGACTGCTTTTGAGTCCTATGCTGTAATCTGATATTATCATTTTGCCGCTCCGTTATGAAAGTTTCCGTGGGTTGGCGGCAGAAGAAATAAATTTTGACAGAATGATGATGAGTTCATTTCACAGAAATCCTTTCTGTATTTAACCCGAACGTCCTGCCGGGCTGACAAGCCTAGTGAAGGCCTGTCTTAGAAAGGTTATCGGCCAGCCGTAGAATAAATTTACAGGCTTTACAAAATTTTTATGATTAGGGGTGTGGCATCCCGACGAGCCTGTCCCGCGCGTCATTTATTATTGTGTTGACTCTTTCGGGATCGCTAACGCCGCGGAGTCCGAGTTGGTATCCCGAAATGCCCGCTGGGCTTATGAGTATAGAACCTGTTCCCGCTATTGTGTCCTGAAAATCTTTTCTGAGTGAGATAGCCTTTATGTCTTTCAGTCTTATTTCGTGGGCTTCTTTGATGAAAACCCCTGACTCAAGCCGTATTTTGCGGTCTGTTATGAGGTATTTTGTCGAGTGGACTTTTAGAAGAAGAACGCCAATAATTATGAAGCCTATCCCGACTGGCAGAAGTATTATTCCGATGAAAAGAGGTATTGGAAAACTCAGGATCTTAGGGTGCTCGCTCCAGAGGATTTTCTCAGGGATCGGATATTCCCCTGAATTTTCTATGAATTCGCCGCAGTGCTTGCACTTTTTTGCGGCTTCGAGTACCTTTTCTCCGCAGAACGGGCAGTTTTTGTGCAAATTTACCGGTTCGCCGGCAAGCATTGGTGCCGAAAATGTGAGTATTTCTCCGCAGAACGGGCAGGGTGCTTTTTCTCCTGCGAATTCGGCGTTAATCTCAAGCTCTTTCGCACAGTACGGACAATTAACTTTGACAACGTCCATACTTATTTTCTCACAGCATTAAGCATCGCGGCCTGCTCCGGCACGATTTTGCCCGGGAACAATTCGCCGGGGATGCCGCCCAGAAGGTTACCCATAAGCCTGATATTCATCCTGGCGATGCAGGTATTGCCGTTTTTCTCGTAGACAGCAAAGGTGCACGGGATGATTGCCGAGACCTTTCTGCTTTCCGGAGGATTGAGCATCTGCTGCGCGTACTCCCGGTTACAGAGCTTGAATACGATTAGTTTTGAGGAATCGTCCAGAACCGGAAGCGCGCAGATTTCTTTCTTGAACGACCATGATTTGTCTTTCGTTATCGCCTTTTCCAGTTTTGTGCAGACCTCGTCAAAGTTTCCCGGCACCTTCTCCTCTGTTACCAGATTGTATCTGAGGTAGACTACCCCGCAGATGAAAACAATTCCGCCGCCCCATAGAATCCCGGCTAGGAATGAGCCTATATATCGGCCGTGCTTTTTCAGGAATGACATCTTTTTTCTCCTTATATCACGGGGAATACAATAGCCCAGCTTTTCTCAAAATAAATCTTTAAAAATTATAAATACTGTCTTGTTTTTATTTTCGGAATGTATAAGTTATCCGCTTATAGTTTTTATAAGGCGGATCCGTAGCTCAGTTGGTTAGAGCAGGTGACTCATAATCACCGGGTCGCTGGTTCGAGCCCAGCCGGATCCACCAGTGCTTTTTTTAAGATAATCACTGATACCCTCCCCCCCTTTCAAATTGGTGATTATCTTTCCCCGTCCGCCATATCCCCATATGGCGGACTCTTTTTTTTATTGGGTACGGCATTGGGATGCGGGTGTGACTATCCTGGTCGTTTTTACCGACTTTTTCAGGAGAGGAGAGCTTTTTTGTTGCGGCGGTATTCGGACGGAGGGGTCGCGGTGAATTTCCTGAAGGTTTTGGAAAAATGGAATACATCGTCGAATCCGCATTGCGCGGCTATGGTTTCCAGTTTTTCATCGGATGAAAGCAATAGCGACTGCGCTTTTTCTATCCTTTTTCGGTTCAGAAACTGCATTGGCGGGATTCCGCATGCTTTTTTAAAGAGGTTCGAAAAATAGATCTCCTGCAGATTCGCGCGTGCGGCAAGATCGGCCAGTCGTACCTTTTTTGAATAGTTGCGCTCCATGTACTCGAAAACCGCTTTGAAGCGGATGAGTTCCCGCGGCGCGGAACCGGAACCGTCAAAGTTTCTTTCGATAATGCGCGCGAGAATTGTTCTCAATATCCCGTCCATTTCAAGGCAGGCGGGAGGACTTTTTTCCCGATAAAGCTTCTCCAGTCGTCCGACCGACTCTTTAATATTGTCAGATTTTCCGATTTTTAACTCATAGCCGCAGTCAAACGCTTTGAAAAAGCTCAGTCCCCCGAGAAGTTCAGCCCTGAAGTGTATGTAGAACTGATCCATCTTGGACGCGCAGTAGAGCCGGACATCCGTGTTTTCGGGAATTATGTGGATAAAGCCGGGGCGCAGTTTATATTCCCTTCCTGAGTGCACTGCAATCCCTTCGCCGCTTAAGGTGTGATAAAGTCTTGTGAATGGACTGTTTGCATAGTTATAATTCCACGTGGGGCCACAGTGGGCTATTTCTGCAAATTGTATTTCGATACGTAGTGTGGATAGAAGTTTATTCATAGCTTAATCTTTAAAATATACATGAAAAACAGTATTTTTTCTATTAACAAATCATCTTTTTCAATGTAATATATACATAAATTCAATCAGATAAAGGAGATTTGAAATGGAAATAAAGAAAAACAATGCGGAAAACCTCAAAAGATGGCAACATAACAGGCTCGGAATGTTTATCCACTGGGGGCTTTACGCGATGCCGGCAAGGCATGAGTGGGTGAGAAGCCATGAAAAAATGCCGGAGTCGAATTATCTGAAGTATTTCGAGAACTTCAATCCCGATCTCTACAATCCTGGCGAATGGGCGAAGCTGGCAAAATCGGCAGGAATGAAATATGTAGTGCTGACAACGAAACATCACGACGGCTTCTGTCTCTGGGACAGCAAGTATACCGATTGGAAATCGACGAAGACTCCTTACGGCAAGGACTTGCTCAAGCCGTTCGTCGAGGCCTTTCGCGCCGAGGGCATAAGGGTAGGTCTCTATCATTCTCTCCTTGACTGGCATCACCCTGATTATACCACGGACCGCAACCATCCCATGCGCGATGATGAAGCATTTAAGGCGGCCGACGCCAAAAGAGACATGCACAAATATGCCGAGTATCTCCACCATCAGGTGGCTGAAATCCTCACGAACTACGGAGAGGTCGACTGCATATTCTTCGACTTCTCAATAAAGGATGCTGACGGAAAAGTCCTCAAGGGACGTGAAGCCTGGAATTCCGAAGAACTCGCAAAGCTTTGCCGTAAGCTTCAGCCCCAGATACTTATAAATGACAGACTCGAACTCGACGAATACGATTGGGGCTGGGATTACATGACTCCTGAACAGTGCATGCTCAGGAAAACCCCAGAAAAGGATGGAGTAAAAATCCCATGGGAAACATGTCAGACATTTTCCGGCGCGTGGGGATATTTCCGCGATGAATATACCTGGAAAAGCGTAGAACAACTCATCAAGATGCTTGTTGACACTGTGAGCAAGGGCGGCAACCTTCTTCTTAATGTCGGCCCCACGGCTCGGGGCGAATTTGACCCGAGAGCAAAGGAATGCCTTGCCGGTATGGGCGGGTGGATGAATAAAAACGAGCGTTCCATTTATGGATGCATTGAGGCTCCGGAAGGTTTCGAGAGACCGGAAGACTGCCGATTGACTTTCAACCCTGAAACAAACAAGCTCTACATTCATGTTTTCAGTTGGCCGCCGACCGGCGAGCTTTACATCGAGGGAAGCCGCGTGAAGGAAATAAAATACGCACAGCTTCTGAATGACGGTTCCGAGTTGAAGTTTGGCGCCCGCGCCGCGTGGCAGGCCGACAAATGGCGCGAAAGCGAATTCGGCGATATGATTTCTCTGAAATTGCCGGTACGCCAGCCGGGAATAGTTCCGGTGATAGAACTGATCCTTCAATAAGCATATTGAAAAGGGCCGGTATTTAGCTATATTCTCCTGTTGACCAAATAGGAAAACAGGAGAAATGATTTATGCCGATATATGAGTACAGATGCGGGAAATGCGGCGGGGAGTTTGAGACGCTTGTGAAAAGCTCATCGGAAAAGGCGCCATGCCCCAATTGTGGAAGCGCAAAAACCGAAAAGAAGCTCTCGGTATTTGCGGCATCGGTTGCAAGCCCTGCGTCCTCATGCGCAAAGAGCGATTTTTGCCCGTCCAAGCATTCCTGTCCATCCAGCTGTTGCGGCCATCATCATGGTTGAGGTAAAGATATGAGAAGGCGGGAGCTTACATCACTGCTTAAAAAGATGGACTTTCACCCAGCCAAACAGCTTGGTCAGAATTTCATGATTGATACAAATTTGCTTGAATTCGTGGTCAGGACGACGGGCGTTTCGGAGGGGGAGCCTATTCTCGAAGTCGGCCCCGGCTTCGGCGCGTTGACGAGGGCACTTTTGGAGGCGGGGGCGAGGGTCACTGCGCTGGAGTACGACAAACGGCTTTGCGAATACCTCACTAACAATATCAGGAATAAGAATTTTACTCTGGTTCAGGGCGATGCGTGCCGTGTCAACTATGAGGAAATCCTCAAGGATTTTCCAGTCCCTTTCCGCTGTGTTGCAAATCTTCCCTACTCGATAAGTACGATTTTTATAGCCCGGATGCTTGAGCTTGAAAAGAGACCCGCTGAAATGCTTTTTATGCTCCAGAAGGAGATGGCGCTTAGGATAGCGTCGGGGCCGGGGACGAAGAACTACGGCGCGCTTTCGGTAAGATGCCAGGCCATCTATGATGTGGAATATATGAGAACGGTTCCGCCGCAGGTATTTTATCCGCCGCCGGAGGTGGAGTCGGCAATAGTCCGCTTCAGAGAGAAAAAAGATGTTCCGGCGCTGGAGCTGCTTTCGATTCTGGAAAAGATTGTGCGACCGGCATTTTCACAGAGGCGGAAGAAGATGCGCGGGGTGTTGAAGCATTTGTTTGATTTGGAGCGGCTTGACAGGGCATTGGCGGAAGCAGGAATATCGCACGACGCCAGACCTGAACAGCTTGATGTTAAGACCTTTATTAAGTTTGCGGAACTTTTGTCGAAATAATTCCCTATTTCCACTCCTGAAGGCATGCTGGTCAACTACCTGCACTATTGTACGCTCAACTTCCAAAACTTTAGAACAGTCCTTGCACTATAAGCATTTTATTGCCAGTAATTTACAATTCTACTATATATGATTTCCCCGCATTGCCAACCATTTTTACTTGACGCTTTC
>MHBG01000064.1:113453-115939 GCA_001804785.1 Lentisphaerae bacterium GWF2_45_14 | reverse complement strand
CTTTTCCATGACATTACAAGGCTTTTGGTCAAAAAAATGAATTTTTATTTTAGCTCTAAAAATCCCACTGACGCATTACAAAGTTTTTTTTCCATAGTCAAGCGCATCCTCTTTCGTTTTAAGGATACCTTCGAGCTGAAGATCACTGACTTCCCCGAGGATTTTCCCGATTGCCGGGCCTGGTTTCATCCCGATAGCGATGAGGTCTGAGCCTCGCAAAAGGGGTTCGGGAAGCCGCGGAGAGTCCGCCATTTCGCGTATTCTATCGAGAAGCAGGACATAGTTATCAAGCTTTCCGTGGCTTGATATACAGTCTATACGGTGAAGTTCGAGTTCGGTTGGAAAAAAATCTTCAGCGATGATTCTTTTCCATTTTGACGCGCGCATGAGATGGATATGAGCATAGCGCATGTGATAGCGTACAGCATGGACTATATTTTCGATACTTCGTGCGGAAAAGCAAAGACGTCTCAGAATAATTTCGGCCATTTCCGCGCCTTTTTCCTCGTGTGAGTAAAAGTGTTCAAGATTGTCAATTCCTATCGATATTGTAACGGCTTTGCCGATATCGTGAAGGAGGACGCTCCAGGCAAGATCGGTAGAGACCATTGTCATGTGCTCAAGCATCAGAAGCGTATGCTGAAGAACGTCTCCTTCCGGATGAAATATTTCTGGCTGTTTCACGCCATCGAGTGCGGCTATTTCCGGCAGGATGAGCTTTAAAAGGCCTAACTCATGAAGCATTTTTATCTGAAGCGCTGGATTGGGGCCGCAGAGCATCTTGTTAAGCTCGTCTCTTATCCTTTCAGGAGCGATCATGAGTACGTTTTTCCCGAGAGAGCCTATTGCTAGTGCCGTTTCTCTATCCATTTTGAAATCAAAACGTGCGCAAAATCTTACAGCCCTGAGAATCCGCAGGTAATCTTCGGAAAAACGGTCAAGGGGATTGCCGACTGTTCGTATTATCCCGAACGCAAGGTCCTCAAGGCCTCCAGTGAAATCTAGGACTTCGCCGGAAACTGGGTCGAGGAACATCGAATTTATTGTAAAATCCCGGCGCAGAGCGTCAATGGCGGGATCGTCGGTGTAAGAAATTTCTTCGGGATGACGCCCGTCCTGATAGTTCCTCTCCTCACGAAACGCCGCAAGTTCGAATGGGATATTGTCCTGGACAACAATCATAACGCCAAACGCGGCGCCGACCGGGTGCGAACGCGGGAAAATAGCCTGTACCTCCTCGGGGCGGGCGGACGACGCAATATCTATCTCCTTAATACTGCGCCCCATAAGCATGTCTCTAACGGCTCCCCCGGCAAAAAAAGCATTGAAGCCGCGGGTACTCAGCTCGTGTACAATTTCAGCCCCCGCCTTGAAAAATGGGGATGAGCTGTATCTGTCAATTTCAATTATTCGAACGTTTTTCACTTGCCAATCCGTGTTATTTATACTAAAATACTCCATTCTCAGCAAAAAGTGAAAGAGAAATATGAGGAAAGCTGTTTTTGGCGGCACATTTGACCCTCCGCACAACGCCCACATCATGATAGCATCGACGGTACTCAGCATGAAACTGGCAGACAAGGTGCTGTTCGTTCCCGCGTTCAACCCGCCCCACAAAACGGGTCAGGTGGTCACAGAATATTCCCACAGGCTGGAAATGCTCAAGCTCACACTGAAGGATTTTTCTGATTTCGAGATATCCGAAATCGAATCGGAGTACCCGGATAAGCCGTCTTATTCGCTTGACACAATGCGCGAACTCTCAGCCAGATTCCCCGAAACAAGCTTTGTTTTGCTCATCGGAAGCGACAGTCTCAGGCAGCTCCACACATGGCACAATGCCCACGAACTCGTTGACGAATTCGATTTTATCATATATCCGAGGCCGGACGAAATCCCTTCAGAAACTGAGCTCATTCCCTTCTGGACAGAAAAAAAAGCGCACTCACTGAGAAAGCGGCTGTTGAAAATGCCAGTTTCAAGCGTATCTTCATCTGAGATAAGAAGAAAGATATTCGAGAATAAAAGCGTTGATAATTTGATTAATGCCGATGTCAAATGCTATATTTGTACTAACCGGATATATTCCGGAGGAGGTTTAACGACCTGACCAGGCAAAACTTGGCGGATTTGGCGCAGAGCGAATGCCCTGCAGAGATTGAGTTGCGGGCTTAGCCCGCCGAAGATATAATTAAAAGAAAAAAGGACAGGGAAACCTAGAGCGATGGAAAACGGAAAGCCATTCAGACCCTCAGGGGAAAGAAACAGTTACGGAAACCCTTCATTCAAAAAACCATTTGAAAAAGACGCAAAACCAGGAGACAGTCCCGCAGAAAAACAGCGAGACTCTTACAACCCACAGAGGGAATCAAGACCATTTAATAAAGAAGACAATAGATCAGGCGACTACAGGCCGAGAAGACCTTACGAAGGACAGGGCGGTTCTCCGTCTCAGGGAGGATATCAGCCAAGGCCTTACAACAGGG
>MHBG01000064.1:113322-113429 GCA_001804785.1 Lentisphaerae bacterium GWF2_45_14 | reverse complement strand
GAGGATATCAGCCAAGACCTTACAACAGGGACGAAAATCGATCCGAGGGAAGCGGCGACTACAGGCCGAGAAGACCTTACGAAGGACAGAGCGGTTCTCCGTCCCAG
>MHBG01000064.1:17893-113295 GCA_001804785.1 Lentisphaerae bacterium GWF2_45_14 | reverse complement strand
GAAGCGGCGACTACAGGCCGAGAAGACCTTACGAAGGACAGGGCGGTTCTCCGTCTCAGGGAGGATATCAGCCAAGACCTTACAACAGGGACGAAAGTCGCCCCGCAGGCGGCCCGGGCCAGGGCGGATACTCAGGAGGCTACCGCGAACAAAGACCCTTCAATAGAGGAACATCAGGAGAAAGCGGACAGGGATTTGAGAAGCCGTCTTTTGACTCAGATGAAGAAGAGTTTCCCCAGAGACGCAGAAAAACCTTCACAAAAGGCAAGGACGACAAGTACAAGCATAAAAATACCTATGCCGACGGCGGAGAGGATACTTCTGGGAAGAAAAAGAAAGCCGTCCCCAAAAGCAAGGGCAAATTCGATTTCAGGAAATCCCTTGAGTTCGAGGACGATGATGAGGATGATGATTTCTCTCCCATAATAAAAAGAGAAATAGAGCCGGAAGGCGATGACAAAGAAAATAGCGGTGACAGCAGCAATACCGACAAAAAAGAGAAATGAAATTTTAATGAAAAAAAAAGAGACCACAGAAAAAAAGACGAGCGTTGTAGCTAAAAAAACAAAAGCTCCGGCGCAGAAAAAGGAAGCTGTACCCGTTCCTGAAAAGAAATCAAAAAAGGTTGCAAGTGCCGCAGATAAAGAATTCGCCAGCAGAGCAGAGGAAAGAATCAAGGACGCAGAGAAGCTCGCGGCCTTCTGCGCTACGATTGCCGATGAACGAAAAGCTGATAATATCGTCCAGCTTAAACTCGCAGACATATCGACGGTAACTGATTTTTTCATTCTCTGCACAGCAAATTCAGAGCCACATCTGAGAGCTATTGCCGATACGATAGTAAGGGATGCGAGAGAGAAATTGAAGGTTAGGCCTAGAAAAGTGGACGGCAAACCCGCCAGCCATTGGATCATAATTGATTATACAAACGTCCTGATCCATATCATGACCAACGAAATGCGCGAGCTCTATCAGCTTGAAAGCCTCTGGGGCGACGCTCCCACGGTAAGCGCAATAAAAACCCTGCGTAAAAAAACACCCGCTTAATGAATCACGGTAAAAAAAAAAGAAGCGAGTTCGAGTGGGAAAAGGAAATCCGTAAGGACGAGGCTCGCATCAATGCCTATATGAAGGAGTTGCGCAACTTCATCGATCTCCCGAGTGAAGAGGAGATGATAATGAAGAAAATGCAGAAACAGCCGGAACTGATTCCGCAGAATGCCGAATGGGAAAACAGCCGCTTCGCCGATATGCTCGAAGATATTGACGATGACGTTTTTTTCAATGATGACTGGCAGAAAAAAGATGGGGCCGACTCGTACATCCTTCTTGAAAAAATTGCCTATCAGTGGTGCGTCATCCAAGCCGCCGAGATCAAGGGTGAACTCATCGCCGAGGGCATGAAAATAATCTGCCTATTCGGTAAAATCATGGCACGCACCGCAGATATCCTCGATATCGAAATAGATGAGATGCCGGAGCTCAAAATAGCACTCGCGAAGAGAGTAATATCAGATATCAACTCACTCATCGGAATCCTTAAAGACACCGCGGAAAAAAATACGCGGCTCGTAAGGGTAGTCATAAGCCATATCGAACACCTCCAGGGAATCCGCGAGAAACTTATAGATATAACGGAAAAGGTCCGGGAGAAAATCAAAGGCGAGGATAAAAATGGTCAGAGGTAAAATGTTTCGCACGCAGCTTGCGACATTGCTTTTGGCGGCCACATTCCTCTGCCTCTGCGGATGCACTAGTGAACGCCCCGTCCTCTACCCCAACAAACATCTCAAAAAAGTTGGAAAGACTCAGGCAGAGAAAGATATAGACGAATCCCTCAAAATGGCCGAAGAATATAAATTGAACTCAACCGACTACGCTGAAAAAGGCAAAAAAACAGCAGTCGGAACTGTTGCGGGTGCAGCGGCGGGAACGGCAGTCGGAGCAATAAGAGGAGGCCCCGGACTCGGCGCAGTAACGGGCGCGGCTGGCGGCGCGGCCGGCGGAACAATAAATTGTATTTTCGGTTCCTCAAATCCGCCGAAAACCTACAGGAAGTTCGTTGAGACCTATCTTCGGGAAAAAGGGTACCAGGTAATAGGCTGGGACTGAGAAAACCGAAAACAATATCTGCGAAAAGACGGAAGAAAATGTTTTTACGCAGATGCCCCTTTCTTTAAAGCAGCCGTGATCGCCGAACAAAAATAAATTATTACCTTTCTTACTTTGGGTCACGGATTTTTAAATTGCGGAGTAAAAAACTTTGAAACTCTATGGCAATTTCGGAAAAATAAGCTAGATTTATGCAATTTGCTTAAATTATTTACCACTCAGACCAATAAACTCAGGGACATATATGCCTAAAAGAGAAGATATCAAGAAAATAATGCTCATCGGTTCAGGCCCGATTGTAATCGGACAAGCCTGCGAATTCGACTACTCCGGAACCCAAGCCTGCAAGTCACTAAAGGAAGAAGGCTTCGAGGTCGTGCTCGTAAACAGCAACCCCGCGACAATAATGACCGACCCTGAATTCGCCGATAGAACTTATATAGAACCTCTTACGTGCGATATCCTCCACGAAATAATAAGACGGGAAAGACCGGACGCCCTGCTCCCCACGCTAGGTGGACAGACCGCTCTCAACTTGGCTATGGAACTCAGCGACTCCGGAATACTCGACCGCTACAGGGTCGAAATGATAGGTGCAAAGGCAGACGTCATCAGAAAGGCCGAAGATCGGAATCTCTTCAAGAACGCCATGCAGAAAATCGGCCTCGATATGCCGGCGAGCGCATCCTGTCATTCGGTGGAAGAAGCCGTAGCATTTGCAAGAAAACTAGATAAATTTCCGCTTATAATACGTCCCGGCTTCACACTTGGCGGAACTGGCGGCGGAATAGCATATAACATGGATGAGTTCAAGGAAATCACCTCAAGAGGCATTGCTGCAAGCCGCAACAAGGAAGTGCTTATAGAAGAATCACTTCTGGGCTGGAAAGAATTCGAACTGGAAGTAATGCGAGACAAGAAAGACAACTGCGTCATCATATGCTCGATTGAAAACCTTGACCCGATGGGGGTACATACGGGAGACAGCGTAACTGTCGCACCCGCACAGACGCTCACCGACCGCGAATATCAGAAAATGAGAGACGCCTCCCTTGCCGTCGTGCGCGAGATTGGGGTCGAGACAGGAGGGTCGAACGTACAGTGGGCACTCAATCCCGAAGACGGCAGGATGATAATAATAGAGATGAATCCGCGCGTATCACGTTCAAGCGCACTGGCTTCGAAGGCGACTGGCTTCCCGATAGCGAAAATAGCCGCGAAGCTCGCGATAGGTTACACTCTTGATGAAATAAGAAACGATATAACAAGGGAAACTCCGGCGTGCTTTGAGCCGTCAATCGACTATGTCGTTACGAAGGTGCCGCGTTTCGCGTTTGAAAAATTCCCGACGGCTGACAGCACGCTAACAACGCAGATGAAGTCTGTCGGCGAGACAATGAGCATCGGCAAAACCTTCAAGCAGTCGCTCCAGAAGGCACTCCGCTCGCTGGAAGTGGGCAGGGCCGGATTCGGGGCGGACGGCAAGGACGGCAAGTACGCGGCAATGTCCGACGCCGAAGTGGAGGCAGAGCTCAAAAGACCTAACGCCTTCAGGCTGTTCGTAATACATGAAGCCCTGACGCGAGGATGGTCGGTAGACAGAATAAACTCCATCACCGCGATAGACAAGTGGTTCCTGCGCCACATGCACGAGCTTGCCTGCTTCGAGGACGAAATAAGATCAGCCGGGTCTCTGGATAATCTCAAGAAGGACTATGATTTATTTTTCCAGATAAAGGAAATGGGCTATTCCGACAAGCAGATAGCGTTCCTTCTTAAATGTGGCGAACTTGATGTCTACAAGGCCCGCAAGGAACTTAAGCTCACGCCCGTATACAGTTTAGTAGATACCTGCGCGGCCGAATTCTGCGCCTACACGCCCTACTATTACTCCACATACGGAACGCACGACGAGTACAGAAAAAGCGACAAGAAAAAAATCATGATTCTCGGCGGCGGCCCCAACCGCATAGGACAAGGCATAGAGTTCGACTACTGCTGCGTACATGCCTCATTCGCTCTCAGGGATGCGGGATTCGAAACAATAATGGTCAACAGCAACCCCGAGACCGTCTCTACGGACTACGACACCAGCGACAAGCTCTATTTTGAGCCTCTTACATTTGAAGATGTTATACATATCTACGAGAGAGAACAATGCGATGGAGTAATCGTCCAGTTCGGCGGGCAGACCCCTCTCAACCTGGCGCGCCAGCTCGAAGATGCCGGGGTGAAAATAATAGGCACAAGCCCTTCAAATATAGAAGCGGCAGAAGACAGAAAATTCTTCCAGCAGCTCGTGACGAAGCTCAACATCAGACAGCCCGACAATGGAATAGCGACAAACGTAGAAGAAGCCGTCACCATCGCAGAACGCATAGGCTATCCCGTATTGATGAGGCCGTCTTTCGTTCTCGGCGGCAGAGCGATGGTCATCGTCTACAAGGAAAAATATCTGCGAAAATATATGGAAGAAGCGGTAGAGGCCTCCCAGGAACGCCCGGTGCTTATAGACCGCTTCCTCGAAGAAGCCATAGAGCTTGACGTTGACTGCATATCAGACGGCGAAACATCCGTCATCGGCGCAATAATGGAGCACGTTGAGCTTGCGGGAATCCATTCAGGGGACAGCGCCTGCATAATACCGGCAAAAAACCTCGCTCCGGAAGTATTGGACAAGATAAGGGAGCATACTTATGCGCTTGCAAAAGCCCTTAACGTATGTGGACTTATGAATATTCAGTTCGCTGTAAAAGATTCCGAGGTATATATACTTGAAGTCAATCCGCGCGCCTCACGCACAATACCGTTCGTAAGTAAAGCAATAGGCATTCCCCTGGCTAAGCTTGCCGCTCTTGTGATGGTAGGACGCAAGTTGAAGGACCTCGGCTACACGAAGGAAATGAGACCGGCCTTTACATGCGTCAAGGAAGCGGTATTCCCGTTCTCAAAGTTCCCGGGCATTGACGTAATACTCAGTCCGGAGATGAAATCGACCGGGGAAGTAATGGGAATCGATATCTCTGACGGACTGGCTTACTTCAAATCACAGGTGGCCGCCGGAAATACACTTCCGGAAAAGGGTAATATATTTATGAGCGTAAGGGATCTTGACAAGGAAGATGTTCTCCCGCTCGCAAAAGAGCTTGTAAAGCAGGGCTTTACGATATATGCGACAAAAGGCACGGCAACTTGCCTTTATGATGCGGGGATTAAGGCGAAGGCCGTCTTCAAGATATGTGAAGGCCGTCCGAATATCGTTGACATGATTGACGATCTTGATATGAAGTGGATTATCAATACGCCTTCCACCGGCGCGGCGCCGAAAGTCGATGAAATACGAATGCGTGCCCGGGCGGTAACCGGCGGCATCCCGATAACAACGACAATCAACGGGCTTGAGGCCGCGGTCGAGGGGCTGAAAGCATTGAGAAAGATGCCGCTTATGGAAGTTTGCAGCATTCAGGAATACCACAGGCACGTGCCAAAAATAAAGTTCTGAGTTAAGATATGGCGTCAAGCAAGAAAAAAACAATGTCCAGGAACAGGTTTTTCAGGCTGGGACTCGTTTTGTCGACCCTGGCCGTCTTTATTGCCAGCGTGATATTGTTTTTCTGGTTCACCACGAGAGCGCTCTTTTCTAAAAACCGCCATTTTGTTCTGAAAAACGTAAGCGTGGTAAGCGTTGGCTGGTGGGATAAACAGTCGAGGCGGGTCGCCAACATTCTAAAGCTCAAGCCGGGTCAGACAAACCTTTTCGAGGTAGACCTCAAAAGCCTCAGGAGTGTCCTTGAAAAAGAACCCAGCATCGAAAGAGTCACTGCGGCAAGACAGCTTCCCGACTCGATAAAGATAAATATTATCGAGCGAATACCAAGGGCCTTTCTGGGCTCCAGAAATATTGATCTTGTCTCCGACGCCACAGGAATAGTTATGGACAAAAATACCTGTGTCCCGCTAAATCCCAAAATACCTGTCATAAAAAATTTCAGGGTAAGACGCGGTCACAAACTGCAGCCCGGGCTTGAAATAGCGTCTTTGAAACCGGCACTGGAGCTCATAATGATTACAAGAACGGATTATCCCGAATTCAAGATAGATGAAATAAGTATGGGTGGGCACGAAGAAATGTACCTCAGAATTTTTTATGGCACAGGCTCTCCGAGAGAATATAACGTAGTAATGCCGCAGTCAGATCTGAAAAATAATCTCAGAATACTCAAGACCGCCATTCTGAAATCCACAAGGGACAAAGACACGCGAACAAATATGAATCTCTGCTATAAAGGCCAGGTTCTTATTACCCAATAGGCGCAATGCCTTTCTTTGTCCTGATAAGCAAGAATCTGAATCTTCGCCTCAGTTTTCCCCAATATTATTGGAATGGATCAGCTGTTGGCCTGTTTTCTATATGCGTGCCCGATGTAGTTCTCTTCGAGGGTGTCTATCTCCTTGAGCCATGAGGCAAGTCTTAGGCGCAAGGTATGTATGCACTCACCCTGCCCGAATTCGCAATTGCCGTCACTTCTGGTATTTCCGCATGGACCATTGGCGATACCCTTCGGGCATCTTTCAGGGCAGACAAAATGAGTGAGCGGCAGGCGGCAGTACGAACAGCCTTTGCACCCGGCAAAAAGTTTTTTGGTAAAAGACGATTCGTCGGCTGGCTGTTTATGTGCAAACGGGAAAAGGAAGTCACATATTTTGTACTTAAGTTTTTCGACGCTCGAACATGGCGGAATTTTTCCTTCGGTCATGTGGGGATCGAAATCAAGATGGGCGCGGCTAAAAAGCTTGTCATACATGTAAAACCTGTGTGGGTACGGCGCCATTTCGGCGCGGCCCAGATATTCAAAGTAGGCGTTTTTCCAGTCATCAAAATTGTCAAATTCTTCTATGGCTTCTTTTACTCTTCTAGATATCACGGAAAGCTGTGTGGCGGTCTCGATGCCGGCCAGCTGTATTCCGCTATATCCGAGTAGACGACATCCGGCGGCCTGAAGCTGTATTCTCCGGAGCTGTGCTGACTCGAACTGTTTGAAGGAGTACTTGAGTTCCCTTTCTAGCATTTTCTGGAAGTCGGGTGATATGTGAATGCCGGGGACTTTCCCTTTGGATATAAGTTTAAAATTCTCCGGGGAGAGAAAAATTATTCTTGCAATTGACGGATAATGCATTCCTCTGCTTGAGAGATACCACCGAAGTTCCTGAAGCTTAAGCATGTCCCATCCCGCCTGCGTAACGATAAAATTAGCGCCGAGATTGAGTTTCTTAATCAATTTAAAATACTGCGGGTATATATCTTTAGGCGTATACTTGAAGGGGTTTGTAACACAGCCGTGATAAAAGCTTCCATCGTAACGTGTTATTGCCGACTCCTGGGTGTGAAGCGATTCCGTAAAGACCCGTTTCGCAGTCTCCTTCGCAGTCTCTCCGGGCAGTCCGTCGCCGGAAACAGGAACAACGTTGGTAAAGCCATAGGTTTTGCAGGCGCTCAGTGTATTTTCGAGTTCTTCCCGCGTGGTGTTTCTACCGCTCAGGTATATGATGTGTTCCTTGCGATTATCCTTGGATACGGCCGCGGCGAAATCAGCTACATTCCATGAATCGTGCGACTGCAATTTATCGGTAAAGGCTAGAGAAACAGGCATATTGTCGACTTTTGACGCGGCAACTTCAAAGTCGAAGAACTGGCTTGCCGATGAATTGAACGCGGTATTTTTACTCGGCGTATTGACTTCGATAAATATCGAAAACTCCCCGTTTTCGAGTCTTTCCCTCAGGGGATTGCGCATTCCTTCGTCAAATCTTATTTCAAGCTGTAAACCATCATTTGCCATATAAAAACTCCCAAGTCATGTCTCTGAGCAAGGTACACGAAAACACGGCGGCTATGTCCAGCTGAATGGCTGGCGGATTATGCGGACTCGCGGTTTTCTTCAAGTTTGTCAGCTTTCTTGCGTCTCTTTATGACTGGCCTTCCACCGTTCACGGTGGCCTTTGTTATCACGCATTCCTCCACATCGTCGCGGGAAGGCACAGTGTACATAATGTCAAGCATCAGCCCTTCAAGAAGTGATCTCAGTCCTCTTGCGCCGGTTCCTTTTTCGCTGGCTTTCATTGCGAGCGCTTCAAGTGCGTCCTTTTTAAAGAGAAGCTTGACGCCTTCCATTTCCATCAGTTTTTCATATTGGCGAACAAGTGCGTTTTTAGGCTCGGTAAGAATCCTTACAAGCTCCTCCTGGCTCAGTGGTGCGAGCGAAGTGGCAACGGGCAGACGGCCTATGAATTCCGGAATAAGTCCGAATTTGATAAGGTCTTCAGGTTCGGTAGCGGCAAGGAGGTCTTGAATTTTTTCGGATTTGATTTCTTTTTTGGAATGTTCCTCCGCGGAGTGCTCTCTGAAGCCGAGAACCTGCTTCCCCGCACGGCGCTTAACAATCCTATCCAGACCTACAAAGGCGCCGCCGCAAATGAAAAGGATATTCGAGGTATCAACCTGTATGTACTCCTGATGAGGGTGCTTTCTGCCGCCTTTCGGCGGAACGTTGGCAATGGTACCTTCCAAAATCTTGAGAAGGGCCTGCTGAACGCCCTCGCCCGAAACGTCTCTTGTGATAGAAACATTCTCGGTCTTCTTTGCTATCTTGTCTATCTCGTCAACATATATTATGCCGATTTGAGTCTTGGGAACATTATAATCAGCCGACTGCAGGAGGCGAAGGATAATGTTTTCAACGTCCTCGCCCACGTAACCCGCCTCGGTAAGAGTTGTTGCGTCGCAGATACAAAACGGGACATCCAACAGTTTCGCGAGTGTCCTTGCAAGCAGCGTTTTCCCCGAACCAGTCGGCCCCAAGAGCAAAATATTGCTCTTTTCTATTTCGATATCGTTGTTCGATATGTCCAAGCCGGTCTCGCGTTTATGCATAAGCCGCTTGTAATGGTTGTGAACTGCGACGGCAAGTACTTTTTTTGCTGTATCCTGTCCAATCACTGAATTGTCAAGAGCCTCTTTTATCTCAATAGGCTTCGGTATTCTAAGAAGCGGAATGACGGACTCCGCAGTTTCGGTTTTCTCTTCGCCGCTATAAAGATTGATACATATATCAACACAGTTTTTGCATATCGCCGCTCCGGTCGGGCTTGTTATCAGCTGACCGCCTGTCTTGGAGCCGGAACGACCGCAGAAGGAACATGTAAGATTGTCATCATTTCCGGTGCGTTTAGTCACCATGTCTTTTTACCTCCTGGAGCAAACGATCATTTTGTTTTGAGAACCTTGTCGACGATACCGTATTTCACGGCCTCTTCAGCGGACATGAAAAAGTCTCTTTCCGTATCGGTAGCCACCTTTTTCAGCGTTTGCTTGGTATGTTTGGATATGATTTGGTTCAGTATCTCCCTCAAGCGCAAAATCTCCTGGGCCTGAATGTTTATATCCGCAGCCGTACCCTGTGTGCCGCCCCAAGGCTGATGGATCATGATTCTGGCGTTCGGAAGTGCGAATCGTTTTCCCGCGGCGCCAGCGCAGAGAAGCACCGCGCCCATACTGGCGGCCTGGCCTACGCAATACACTTTAACGTCGCATGAGAGAACCTGCATTGTGTCATATATAGCGAGTCCTGCGGTAATGGAACCGCCGGGGCTGTTTATGTAAAAATCGATATCTTTTTTCGGGTCATCGGCCTGGAGGAAGAGGAGTTGCGCCACTATAAGGTTGGCAACGGTGTCATCCACGGGTGTCCCGAGGAGGATAATCCTATCCTTGAGAAGCCTGGAATATATATCATAACCTCTTTCGCCATGACCGGTCTGTTCCACAACCATGGGTACTAATATGGAGTTGTTCATTGGCGCTCCTGTTTTCCTATATTTTAATTTTTCTTATTTATTTTCAGCTGAGGCGCTATCCGCTATGAACTCAGAGACTTTTGCATCGAGGATATCCATCTGCATATCCTGGAATCCGCCGGTTTTCATCATCACCTGCCTGAGATTTTTCTCATTGATCCCATAATATCCGCTCATGTATTTGAGGTGCTGGTCAAGTTCATTGTCCTCGACCTTGATATCCTCGGCCTGAGCTATTTTACGCATTATAAAAAAGCGGCGAAGCCTTGTTTTCGCTGATTTTTCGGCTTCCTTCAGGTAGTTTTCCTTCTCCTGCTTGAACTTTTCCGCGTCTTCCTCGGTCTTAACTTCCTTGCTGGCGATTGCCCTAAGCTCTTTTTCTATCTGCTCGGAGAGGGCTGAAGGCGGTATCGGGAAATCCGGAATGGCTGCGTTTATCTTTTCAAAGACAGCTTGCGCTACGGCCTTCTTGTTGGTTTTTTCCTTTTCAAGGACGAGTGACTTTGTGAGGCGTTCCTTCAGCGCGTCCATATTATCAACCTGCATCTTTTTGCAAAGATCTTCTTCGGATTCAAGCGGCGTCCGTCTCTGGACATCAAGGACCTTCACGGTGTAGTTGACCTTTTTACCGCCGAGCGCTTCCTCGCGGAACTTCTCGGGGTATTGTGACTCGAACTTGTATTCTTTATCTTTTTCCGCGCCGGCAAGAGCTTCTATGACTCCGGGCATCGCCTCGGGTTCGCTTAGCCATACCCAGCCTTCGTCGGTTTCAAGCTGTCTTTTCAAAGAAGGCGAGGCATCTTCCGGCATCTCAAAGTCTGATTTATATGAAACCTTGAGCATGTCGCCTTTTTCCGCGATGGCTTCTACACTTTTGTATTCGGCGTAGAGGTTTTTGAAGTAGTCTATCTTCTCGGACAGTTCAGCGTCGCCTATTTCAGTGGAAGGCGCGTCGACCTTTACCCCCTTGTACTCCGAAATTTCAAATTGCGGAGCTGTTTCAAAATTTATTGTGAACGAAAAATCACCGTCAAAGTTTATTTCAGGTGTTTTTTCCTCGTTAGGAATCGAGTATGTTACGACATCAAGTTTTTCGTCCTCTACTACTTTTTCGAATCCGGCGGTGTAGAACTTCTTGGTCAGCTCTTCTTTTATCTGGGGCATATAGCGGTTTTTGATTATTGACGCCGGGGCCTTGCCCTTTCTGAATCCGGGAATTTGTGCGTAATCCTTAAAATCTTCTATGACGTTTTCAAGTTCGTGCTTTACCATATCTGATGGTATTTTGAAATCAACTTTTTTGCGGCATGGCTCAGTCTCTGCACTTTGTGTCTGTATGACGGCCCTGAGTTCCTTCAAATCAATATCTTTCTTTGACATCGCGCGATTATCCTTCCTGATAGTTCGATTGCAGCCGACAAACCATCCGGGCCGCAAACATGAAGCTACTAATCTAATTCCTGAACCGGAATAAGTCCAACCCTCATATAAACATAAATCCAACTTTTTAAAAATCTCAAATTAAGACATATTCGGCAGAGACTGTCGGCAAGAGATTCAGCAGGAACTTGTGAATTCGGCAAGCCTTTTGAGTTTTTTTAACGCCGAACCGCTTTCAACCGATTCGAGGGCTTTCTCTATCGCATATTCCCAACAGTCAGCTTTGTCTGAGGCAAAAATTGCCGCCGCCGCATTCAATACCGCAATGTTCTGACGCGGGCTGTCAGGAAACTTGTTGCAGAGAATGTCCTTTAACGCCAAAGCGTTTTCCTCGGGCGTTCCTCCTTTTATGTCTTCGGAACGACATAGAGACATTCCCATATCTTCCGGACTTACTTTGTACTCGTTTATCTGCCCATTCTTGAGCTCTGAAACATATGTCGGTCCAGTAGTCGTAAACTCGTCCAGTCCATCGCTTCCATGTACGACAAGCGCCCTCGAAAAGCCCAGGTCCGCGCAGGCTCCGGCAATGACGCCGCAGAGTCTTTCGGAGTAAACACCCATCACATAACGGCTGACTCCGGCCGGATTGCAGAGGGGTCCGAGAATATTGAAAACCGTTCTGAACCCAAGTGACTTTCGAACCGGCATGACACTCTTGAGCGCCGGATGCATGAGCGGCGCATAGAGAAAGGCAATACCGTTCCGCTTAAGACATTCCTCCAGCTGGGAAACGTTTATATCTATTTTGACGCCGAGTGCCGTAAGAACATCCGCGCTTCCCGATCGGCTTGAGACGGCGCGGTTGCCGTGCTTCGCTATCGTAACCCCGGCGCCGGCCGCTATGAATGATGCCGCCGTCGATATATTTATACTGCTTGAGCCGTCTCCGCCTGTGCCGACGATGTCGACCGCGTCCGGGTCATCGCACTTTACTTTTATACAATGCTCTCTCATTTCCTTTGCGAGTCCCGCTATTTCCTCTGAGGTTTCGCCCTTTATCTTCAATGCTGTCATAAAGGCGGCCATCTGCGCTTCCCCGAAACTTCCTTCGATCATTTCGCGCATTGCCGAGGCGGCGTCATCGGAACTGATGTTCCTTCCGTTATTGAGACAGTCCATTATCCTGCTAAAAAGAGGCATTGTCAGAATCTCCTTAATCATGATGCCCTAATTTACCATCAGTCCGCAAAGAAAAAAGCTTTTTCCTGAAAACATATTAAAATGCTTGCGAAAATATTGTTTGTGAAATATTGTGAACGTTCATAAGTTGCACGTAAAAAATCGGAGTTTGAATGCTCTCTAGAACATATTCAGCAGCCGTTCTCGGAATTGACGCTTACACCATTGAGATAGAAATAAATGCGACAGGTCAGGGAGAGGCCTCCTTTACGGCTATAGTGGGACTTCCCGATGCCGCCGTCAAGGAAAGCAGGGACCGCGTAAGATCTGCGCTTCAAAGCAGCGGCTTTGTCCCGCCAAAAGGAGCGACTCTGATAAATCTCGCGCCCGCAGACATCAAAAAAGAGGGAGCATCGTTCGATTTGCCAATCGCGCTCGGAATGCTCTCCGCCACCGGAAAAATCGATAGAGAACTTCTCACAAAAGTTGCAAGCATCGGAGAACTTGCCCTCGACGGCTCGGTAAGGCCCGTCAAGGGAGTACTTCCGATAGCCCTTCATCTTTCAAGAAATATTGAAGGCATTCAGGCCCTGATTGTCCCCTGGCAAAATGCCGAAGAAGCCTCCGCTGTCGCAGGGAACGTCCCAGTTATCGCCGTAAACCATCTAGTTGATGCCGTCGAATTCTTCAGAAACGGCGACACCCTTCCTTACAAAGGCGGTCTCAAGGAAAGCCCTTCCATCGACAGTCTCCGGATACCCGACTTAAGCGAAGTAAAAGGACAGTTCCTCGCTAAACGCGCCCTTGAGATCACTGCCGCAGGCGGACATAACGTCCTGATGGTCGGCCCGCCCGGTTCCGGTAAGTCAATGCTAGCTAAACGACTTCCCGGAATACTCCCGCCGATGAATTTCGATGAGATGCTCGAAACCAGCAAAATCCACAGCATCCTCGGCTATCTGTCTTCAGGTTCCCCTCTGATGGACCTGCGCCCGTTCAGGTCGCCGCACCACACTATCAGCGATGCCGGACTCCTCGGCGGCGGCTCGCAGGTGCCTTCTCCGGGCGAGATAAGCCTCGCCCACAACGGCGTACTGTTTCTTGACGAACTCCCGGAATTCAAGCGAAACGTTCTGGAAGTTCTGCGCCAGCCCATAGAAAACGGACTCGTAACAGTCGCCCGATCCGGCGGCTCTTTCACGTTCCCGGCAAGGTTCATGCTCGTCGCCGCGATGAACCCGTGTCCCTGCGGGCACTATGGAAGCATGCAGCGCGAGTGCCGCTGCAGTCCGAACAGAGTGACAAAGTACAGAGCAAAGATTTCGGGACCGCTTCTCGACAGAATTGACATCCATGTTGAAGTCGCGGCACTTTCCGAGGATGAACTTATTTCATCGTCTCAAGGTGAAAACAGCTCTGCAATCCTCGAACGCGTCGTCAAGGCCAGATTGAAACAGTCCGAACGACTTAAGAACACCAGGATACACTGCAACGCTCAAATGGAACCCGCACAGCTTCAGGAATTTTGCCGACTCAGCAAATCTTGCGAAACGCAACTCCGCCATTCGATTCGCGAACTCCAGCTCAGCGCAAGGGCATACGATAGGATACTCAAGGTTTCCCGGACAATAGCCGACCTCGAAGATTCGGAAGACATACTTTCCGAACATCTCTACGAGTCCGTGCAATACCGCGCGCTCGACCGCCGTCTCTGGTAAAATGCGTGCCCATCTCAGGCCGCCATTCTGCGGAAAGCTCCAGGACACCAAAAACAAGGATGAAAGATAGCGAGTCAGCTCTTTTATTTTACCTGGTGACGAACGATGCTGCCGGTTGCCATATAGAGCACATCTTCGGCAATATTTGTGGCATAGTCCGCTATTCTTTCAAGATGTTTTGAAACGTTGAGAAGTCTTACATAGTATTCAGCTTTCGCAGGATTCTCTTTGAGCCACCGCAGAATTGTCGTGTGCATCTCACGGTTAAGATCATCTATAACGTCATCTTCCTTAATTACTTCACGGGCAAGATTTGTATCCATTTCGATAAGTGAATCAAGTGTCTTTTTCAACATTGAACGGGTTTTGTCCATCATCAATGAAAAGTCGGGTTTTCTCTGTTCGTCATCATCCCCGAATTCGGCAATTGCCTTCGCGCTGCGGGCAATATTTTCGGCCAGGTCGCCGATGCGTTCAAGATCGTTATTCATTTTCATGCAAGCTATTACGTAACGCAAATCGATTGCGACCGGTTGGTGGAGCGCGAGGATTTTAAGGCATTCTTCCTCTATGTCGATTTCCATCTGATCGATTTCGATGTCTTTTTCCTCAACTTCGATTGCAAGCTTTATATCCTTATTGACGACCGAAGTAACGGCCTTGCGGACATTTTCCTCAACAGTAGTACAGAGGGCAAGAATACTTTTTTTAAGCTTATTTATTTCTTTTGAAAGATGTATCGGCATTATATCTTCTCCCTTTTAAGATATTATAAATTGCTCAGCCAAAACGGCCTGTTATATAGTCTTCGGTCTGCTTCGCCTTCGGTTTTGTAAACATGTTTTCGGTTTTATCATATTCTATAATATGTCCCTCATAGAAAAACGCCGTGTAGTCGGAAACTCTCGCGGCCTGCTGCATATTATGTGTCACAATAACAATCGTAAAATTTTCCTTAAGCTCCTCTATCAGGTTTTCTATTTTCAGAGTTCCCACAGGGTCAATCGCACTTGTAGGTTCGTCCATGAGAAGGACTTCGGGCTCTATCGCGATTGCCCTAGCGAGGCAGAGCCGTTGCTGCTGACCGCCCGAAAGGGCCATGCCGGGAGCTTTGAGCTTGTCTTTCACTTCATCCCAGAGCGCGACACGATGCAAACCCATTTCCACCTTTTCCGCCATCTCGGAGCGGCTGAGTCTGTAATGGAGTTTCAAGCCATAGGCGACGTTGTCGAATACGGACATTGGAAAGGGGGTGGGCTTCTGAAAAATCATCCCTATTTTTCTGCGCAGCTCGAGAATATCAACGGATCCGGAAAGAATATTTTCATTGTCGAGAATGACCTCGCCCTCGGCACGCTGCTCACGGTAAAGCTCGAATATTCGGTTATAAGCTCTTAAATGGGTTGATTTCCCGCATCCGGAAGGGCCGATAACGGCGGTAACCATATTTTCTTTTATTTCTATATTGTTGTTAAAAAGAGCCTGATGCTGTCCGTAAAAGAAATTCAGATTTTTGACAATGATTTTTGATTTATTTATAACAGGTTCAGTGGCAATCACTTTTTGGCCTCCTTGAAGAGTGTTCTGCATGTTATGTTCAAACATAGTATGGCAATTGTTATGAGAAGAGCGGCCCCCCACGCCTTCGCGTGCATTTCGTCGAACGGAGAATTTGTCGCATATTCGGTGATGGTTACGGTAAGATTTGCAGTCGGCTGTGTGAAAAAATTGAAAGGCCAGCTGTCGCTCCACAGCGCGGTAAAGAGCAAAGGCGCAGTCTCGCCGCTCACGCGTGCAAGCGAAAGAAGGATTCCTGTTATAAGTCCTGTTTTGGCGGAGCGGAAGACTATGCTGAAAGTTGTTTTCCATCTGGGAGTCCCAAGTGCAAGCGCCGATTCCCGGAGCTGGTTCGGCACCATCGAAAGCATGTCCTCGGTCGTCCTGACGATGACTGGAAACATTATTATCGCAAGAGCTACCGAGCCCGCGAAACCCGAAAAGGTTTTTGTGGTATAAACGAGAAGAGTGTAGACAAAAAGGCCGACTATTATTGAAGGAATCCCCATCATTACGTTTGAGGAAAATCTTATCATGTCGCCCAGCCTAGAGTTACGCCCGAATTCCGAGAGGTAAATTCCACCGAGAAGACCAGGAGGAATCCCTATCGCGGCAGCGCCGAATGTTATGAATAGTGTGCCAAGGATTGCATTGGCTATGCCGCCGTCAGGAATGCCGTAGGGTTTGGTCGCTTGTGTAAAAAAAGACCAGTTGAAACTGCTGAATCCCGTCTTAAAAACAACTGTAATTATCCATGCCAGAAAGAAAATCCCTATTATCGTGGAAAGCACCGAAATAATCGACATAGAGTTATTCTTCAATTTTCTCAGGAATATGCTTTTTTTCTTTTTCACAGGCCGCCTCCCGCTTTTTTGCGGACCCTGTTAAGCCAGTATTGCGCGGCAACTTGCACAAGGAATGAAATGATAAGAAGAATCAGCCCGAGCTCAAAAAGCACACTTTTGAAAAGACCGCCGGCCTCGGCAAAATTGTTTGCGAGCGTTGCCGAAATAGTAGTTCCCGACTCAAATAGCGAAGCTGATATTTTCGGTGTGTTTCCTATGATAAAAAGTACCGCCATCGTCTCCCCTATTGCTCTTCCGAGACCGAGAAAAACCGCTCCGAGAAGCCCCTGCATTCCATATTTCATTGTAACATCGAAAGTTACCTCCCATGTTGTAGCGCCTGTCCCATAAGCCGATTCCTTCACTACCTGCGGCACCATCCTGAAAACATCCCTCATGACCGCGCTGATAAAGGGAAGTATCATGAGCGCCAAAACGATTCCTGCGGTCAGGAACCCGAAACCCATCTGCGGGCCGTCAAAGAATGGTAAGATCCCGAGATGCAACGTGTCGGCAAGAAACGGTTGAACATAATTCTGCATTATCGGGACAAGTACAAAAAGTCCCCACATCCCGAATATTATACTTGGTATCGCGGCAAGAAGGTCTATCGCCTGTCCCATTATTCTGCTGATAAATGGATTTGCGAGCTCAACCAGAAAAAGCGCTATCACAAAACTCAAAGGAACGGCGATGAGCATAGCGATAGCGGTCGTTATTATGGTGCCGTATATTGCGCTTGCTGCGCCATAAACATTGTTAACTGGATCCCATTCAGTCGAATATATGAACCTGAGACCGAACGTTTTAAGAGCTGGAATGGAGCACCAGAGAAGCTGAAGGAAGAAGCCCGCCATCAGGAATATTACCAACAGCGCGCTCAGGAGCGCCGACAGCTTGAAAATCCTGTCGGAAAGCCCCTGTTTCTTCCATCTTTTAATTTTCGGAGATCCACATATTTTGTTCATTCAATAACGCTTTTCCCGCCTGACTTTATATTTTCCCTCAAACCTTCCATAACAAGGCTTGTTACAGATTCCGGCATCGGGACGTAATTAAGTTTCAATGCCAGAGCGGAACCATTTTTAAAGCACCATTCAAAATACTTCAGCATTTCTCCGGCTTTTGCCGCGTCCGGCTGTTCCTTCTGAAGAAGAATATATGTTACTCCGGTTATGGGCCAGCTTTTTTCGCCGGGCTGTTCCGTAAGTATCATATAGAAGCCGGGCGCTTTTTTCCAATCGGCATTTTCACCCGCGGCGCGGAAACTTTCCATATCGGGCTTTACGAAATAACCGGATTTGTTCTGAAGTGAAACACAGCTTAACCCGCTCTCGACTGCATAGGTATATTCAACATAACCTATTGCCCCTACGATCTTTTTAACTACACTCACAATACCTGGATTTTTCTGTCCGCCTATTCCGGCGGGCCACTTTACGGCCTTGCCGCAGCCTACATTGTCGGCCCACTCCTTTGAAACTTTGGCAAGATAGTTTGTAAAAATCCATGTTGTTCCGGAACCGTCCGACCTGTGCGTCACAGTAATCGGTATGGACGCAATTTTAAGACTTGGGTTCAGCTTCATTATTTCGTCATCGTTCCACTTTTTTATTTTGCCAAGATAGATTTTTGCGAGGAGTCCGGGAGTCAGCTTAAGGTCTCCCTTTTTAACTCCCGGAAGATTTGCCACAGGAACAACGCCGCCCATCAGAACCGGAAACTGAAAGAGATTGTTTTTATCGAGTTCTTCTTTTTTGAGCGGTTCATCGGTCGCGCCGAAATCAACGGTTTTACTTTTGATTTGCGATATGCCCGCACCGGAACCGAGCGACTGATAGTTGATTGTGTTCCCGGATTTCTCGGCATATGTGTAAGTCCAGACTCTGTAGACAGGCGCCGGAAATGAGGCCCCTGCTCCATTGAGTGTAAGTGCTTGAGATGTCAACGCTCCGAAACAGAGAACCCAAGCCGCCAGAATGATACACAGTCCTGATTTCATCGTCTCTTTTCTCCTGAATTGGTTTTATAATCCTCCGAATACACAAAGAATCTAGCACACAAATGTTAGGAAATTGTTAGAACGCAATTAGAAAGAAAATAATTTTAGACGCATTCATTTATCTTGTCCCGCGGTGCTCCGCAGACCGGGCATCGATGAGGGGCATCGTTCGCCCTAAAAGTATTTCCGCATGAAGTACATGTGAAATATTTTTCAACTGGTATTTTTTCTTTTTTCAGGAGTTTGTCAAGAGCTTCTTCGAGGAGCTTTTTATGCACTTTTTCCGCGTTCAGAGCGTCGAAAAAGCTATATTTTGCCAGGCCGTGCCCTTTTTCCGCTGCATATTCCATGTAGTCCTTGTACATGACTGAAATCTCATAATTTTCATTTTCAGCACTATCTTTGAGGTATTTTTCAAGAGAGGCTGACTTGCCCATCACATAATAATGATTTTTTGCGTGACGGTATTCCGAGTCGGACAAGGCTTTGAAAAGAGCGGCAAGACCGGGATTGTTTTTCCCTGCGGCGCTTTCCGCATAAAGCTTATATTTAAAGTGGGCCGCGCATTCGTTCATAAAGGCATTCTGCAGGTATTCTGCAAGTTTTTCATCTGAAATCTCTTTTGTATAAGGCAGATTTTCAAGCGCGATAAATTCATGAACAAGTTTTCCTGTGTTGTCAAAATAAAAACGCACGACATGATGGCTGACATTTTCAGAATTTTTAAAATCGTTGTTCAAAGGCTCTATTCTTGCCCCGCCCCCGCCCGTTACAATCAAGGGAATTCCGTCTATCGCATCGGTAAAAAATGAGTGCACGTGTCCGCAAACAAAATACTTTATTTTTTCCCTGAAAGGCAAATATACTTCCCGTAGTTCAGCCCATGCTTCATTCTTCATGCTATTGGAAGTTAAAGAGTTGGGCGGCGGTATATGAAAAAAAACGGCCACATTTTCAGGGAGCGGCCCTTGAAGAATTTCCCTAAAGAAGGAGAGGGCTTCGGAACTGAAGCTTTTAGATGAATTATCAAGAAGGACGATAAGAAGTCCATCGCTTGAAAGCGCATAATTTCTGGGGCCGAAATATTCATCGAAAAAGGCAGTATCATGATTGCCGCATATTGTATAGACAGGCGTTGATGCCGTGCTGTTTATGAATTCAGACATGTTTTCATAAAGCGGTCTTGACCCGTGGGGGACAATGTCGCCCACGATTATATTTAAATCTGCGTTTTCTATATTGAGCGCCCGTGCGAATATTCCCATCGCGGCGGCTCCGAGTCCGTCACAGCCAGGATCACCGATTGCGCAAAACGAATTTATTTTGGGTATTTGTGTTATTTTCCCGGCTGCCGCGCGTACTATTCCATTCCCCATAAAATCCCCCCTCTGAATTTTGTTCGAGATTATGATATCCCGTTAAATGCTTTATTTCAATTTCTTGACTTATAGTGTATATTATGGCTTTACTATCCATTCAATAAAGATTGAGGAGAACTTTCATGAAGAAAATCCTTTCTGCCGCCGCATTTGTTTTAATCGCATTTTCCGCATTTTCCGCCGAAGGAAATCTCCTGCTGAACCCGGAATTTGATTTTCACTCGTTTACCGGGCACAGAGAAGGAAAGCCGCGTAACGCCGAAAGCGGCAATGTCGCTTACTGGAATACCGATTCGTGGGGCGATATCAAAGCCTGCTACCCGTTGAAAGTGCCATCCGAAGTAAAACCCGGCTTTTTTGTCAAAAATTTTGTTGAGATAAAACCGGGCAAGAAAATGTCCCAGTTCATGACGTTGCCCGAGGCGGGTCTTATGCACGGCAGCTCCGTGAGCTTGATGGTGAATGTCTTTCAGAAGATGCCGAATGCCGTTACCGCCCGCATCAAAGCCCTCAAACTCGACAGCCAGGATGGCGAATGGTCACCCGCCGATTTCGGACTGGCAGACAAAAGGACATTTCCAAAACAATCCCGTGGCGAACTCGTCGTTGCTAAAGAGGAAAGCGTATCGTCAAAGAACAACGGAAACAGCTTGCTTAAAATAGATAACTTCGTCATTCCCGGCAAAATAGTAGCTGGTGAAAAGTCCAGCTCCGAATCAATCAACACCATCGCACTGGAAGTAGAATTCAGGAACAATTCAAATCAATCCGCGTGGGTAATGGCGCCCTCCCTCGTAAACGAAAAAACTGCGGAACGCCCTTCATTCACCGCTCGCGAAGCCTACCCGTGGTACCGGCACATCCCGAGAACAATTCAGAAGCTCTGGAAAGGCGAGGCCGTGCATATAATAGTCATGGGCTCAAGCATAGACCGCGGAAGCGCCAATCCTCCGCTATATCTTTATAACGAAGATCCGAGTTCTCCTGATTTCAAAAAACCTGTTTGCGACAGGGACAAGTTCGCCCCCAAGGACGCAGGCCGCCCCGAGCTTTCTAAATCTGCGTCGTCATGGAGCCAACATTATTTCTCCTACGGCGGCAGGCTCAAGCTTGAACTCATGAGGAAATTCAACCTAACCCCCGACAAGGTACTGATAAATTTCATGGCCTGCGACGGCTCGTGCCTCGGCGAGGCCCATTCCGGACTTAAAGATTATTTTTCTCTTTCGCTCTCGCCCGCTCCAAACGATAATGGACATTTAGAAGGCACAAAATGGGAAGAGCTTTATCCAGAACTCTTTAAAAGGCCCTCCGGCCCCAGACCGGACCTCGTGATATTCGGAAGCGGCGCGAACGAAAAAACCGATACGCCCGACGAAATCGCAGTTTTCGAGGGAATGATCCGCTGGATTCAGCGCCACTATCCTGATACCGAAATCCTTTTCTGTATGTATGACAACGGTTCCTATACCCCTAATATCGGAGATGCTCAGACAATATCGCTCAGATACCAGATACCGTATCTGGATTGCGGCAGAACCTTTGCCGATATCCTCTCATATTGTAATCCGAGGGCGTTCATTCCGAAAGATGGACATCCCCAGGCAGCCGCTCATTACGTATGGTTCAAACAGCTCGAAAAGGCATTTGAATGCAAAGACCCTATCGTTCCCGGCATTGTACAGGTTCAGCTTCCAGAACAGATTCACGCCAACTCCTACGGGTGGGAGGGCGAAATGCTTACATTCGATGAAAAAAGCCCGAGATTGAAGGATAATATCTTCATTCTGGAAGATACCGCTGTCAATTTCTGGGCAAGCTATAACAAAGAAATAGACTCAAAACAGGTAAAGACTTTCATGGACGCTAAAGATATTCATTTGAGGAATGTGAATATGTCCAGACGTGATATCAGAAATTCAACAGGCCGCTATGGCAATCTTCCTCTAGGCGACAGACATGTCCTTGAGATAAACGCGCCCGGAGCGGCGTTTAAGGCCGTCGATTCCAAAATATGTCCCGACAGAAGATTTTTCGCCGCAGACAATCAGCAGTGGAAAATCAAAAACAAAAATATTCAGGATTTCAGCTCTGAACGCGGCGCGCCTTATGGTAGCAGAATAATGATTCTTGCACCCGGCGAAGAGGCTGAAATTGACATTGTAGGAACCGACATTTCCATCGCGTATCTTGATTTTGCCGAAGGCGGCACGCTGGAACTTTCTGTCAACGGAAAAGACATGCTTAAACAGCCAACAAATATTCCCTTCAAAACTATTGACGGCAGAGAACTCTATATGGAAAACCGTAAAGGCATTATCGGACTCGGCTACGGCTGGCACAAGATTTCCGTGCGCGCTGCTGGAGGCCCTGTAAAACTTTTCGGAATTTATTCCTATGATTCACGTTCAGGGAAAAGTATGGAAAGAGTTCTGCGAGGAAACGCGGTACCGGGTGAAAAACTTTCATTTTCACTCCCGTTCAGAAACAGACCCTTTCTCAACTGCTCAGGCGGACTTGCCGTTTCAATTGATGATGTTACTCCAGGCGGTGTAAATTTTTCAGGAAATGCGCCGGGCAGCTTTGAAATTATCGGTGAATAAAAACGTTTTATGAGTGTACGACCGGCCAGTATCTGCCGGTCTGCGTCTTGTGAAGTTTGATTTTCAAATCGAACGCGTTTTCCAGATTCTCCTCGCCAAGGACATCTTTCTTTTCGCCATTCACGAAAATGCGTCCGTCCTTCATAATCATCCCCTTGTTAAGGAATGGGCTTATTTCCTCGATTCTCTGGGTGATAAAGACAATGGAGGGGGCATCGGGTTTTTCGGCTATTTTCTCAATGGTTCCCATGAGAAATTCGCGCGATTTCATGTCAAGATGTCCATAGGGCTCGTCAAGAATAAGAAGTTCGGGATTTGATATGAGGGCACGCGCGATAAGGGCTTTCGTCTGCTGACCAGTCGAAATTTTGTCATATGGATGATCGGCGACGGAATCGCATGAAAGCAGTTCGAGAAGTTTCATTGCCTTTTCCACGTCAGACTCTGAGTGGTCCTCATAAAGTCCGATAGTTCCGTCGAATCCGGAAAGAACGACCTGCAGGATTGTCCACTGATTCGATGTCCACTGCTGGAGGTATGGGCTGACCCACGAAATCTTTTTCCTCACCTCGGTCAGGTTGCATCTGCCAAAGGTATTGCCTAGAACAGAGACTTCCGCGCCGAAAACGGGCCAGACGAGGCCCATGATAAGTCTTACGAGTGTGGTTTTTCCGGCACCGTTCATTCCGAGGATGAAATAATTTTCGCCCTCGTTAAGTTCCCAATTTATATCCTTAAGTATCGGCTGGCAGTCAAGCATTACTGAAGCATTGCGTATCCTTATGATATTTTTTTTATCCGGCATGTTAAAGTCCTCTGGATTTGAGCCATTCATCGCGCATTTTTTTACCTTTTGCGAACTCCTGATAAAGCGCGTCAAAGTCTTTATTTTCAATGATTTTAATTATATTGAGCCATCTTTTTTCAAATTCCTTTACACTTTCAAGGACTGCCGGTTGGTTGTGTTCGATAATCTCGCGCCACATCTGGGGCGATGACGAGGTTATTCTGGAAGTATCTTTGAAACCGCCCGCACAGCCGGCATACCTAAGCTTGAGTGTATCCGGGTCACAATCAAGAACTGCCTCGGTGATTGCGAGCGCGGCGATATGCTGAAGGTGGCTTGTATGCGCCACAAGTTCATCGTGTTCAAGTACCCCTATTTCCACAGGGCGCGTGTTTATCGTCTGCCAGAATTTTTTTACCGTTTCCAGGGCTGCGGAAGAACTTTGCGAAGTTTTAGTTATGAAGACGGAGGCCCCTTTATAAAGTTCGGAAAAGGCCGCTTCGATTCCGCTTTTTTCCGTCCCCGCCATCGGATGACTGCCGATGAAAAATACGCCGTACAGCACGAGTGCTTTTTCAAGCGGGCTTGTGATTGCCCCCTTGACGCTTCCGATATCGGTTACCACTGAGCCCTTCTTGAAATGAGCGGCATATTTTTCGCCAAATTCGATAATGCGCGGGATAGGGAGGCAGAGAATACTTATATCGGATTGAGATATAATGTCTTCGATATTTTCAGAGGATTCATCGACAATGCCGCGCCTCAATGCTTCCTCGCGCGTTTCCTTTCTGCGCGCCCAGCCGAGCCGGACAAATTCTTTACCTCTAAGCGCAAGCCCGAGCGAGCCGCCGAGAAGTCCCAGTCCGATAATAGCTATTTTCTGCATCAGAGTATTTTCCCGAGTTCGTTTATAAATCGGAGATTTTCCTCCTCCGTACCGAGGGAGACCCTGATCCATTCATTGAGCCCGTAGGGTCCCATAGGTCTTACGATAACACCTTTTTTCTCAAGTTTCTTGAAGACCGATGCGCCGTCTCCGACCTTGATAAGCATGAAGTTAGTAAATGTCGGCTCGTATGCGATTTTTCTTTTATTACAGAAATCCGCTATTTTCCGGGCGCCTTCCTTATAAAGTTTCTTGGATTTCCTGACGAAGCCAACGTCGCTCAGGGCCGCAGTCGCGGCAAGCTGTGCCATCCTGTTGACATTGAAAGGCTGACGCACTTTTTCAAGGATATTTATAAGTTCGGGTTTGGCAATTCCGTAGCCAACGCGGAGTCCTGCCAGCCCGTAAGCCTTAGAAAATGTTCTGAGAACTATTACATTGCGTCCTTCTCTAACATATTTAAGTGTGTCGGGTGCCTTCACCGGGCATATTTCGACATAGGCCTCGTCGAAGACCACAAGTACATCGTCAGGCACCTTCTTCATAAATGCATTGATCTGGCGGTTGCCGACCATCGTGCCGGTGGGGTTATTGGGATTGCATATATAAACAACTCTGGTGCCAGGTTTTATGGCCTTAAGCATCGCCATGAGATTGTGCCCGAGTCCATCCGCCGGCACCTCGACGGCCTCCGCTCCATGCATGGAGGCAAGTATCTTGTAGACGACGAACGCGTACTGGCTCATGACCGCCGATGCGCCCGGCTTGAGCAGGCAAAGGCTTATGAATTCGAGTATCTCGTTCGAGCCGTTACCGAGAATGAAATTATTTTCGGGCAGTTTTATTTTTTCCGAGAGCTTTTTCTTGAGGTAATAGGCGCCGCCATCCGGATAAAGTTGCATTTCCCTCAAGTATTTGCGCATGGCCTTCAAAGCGCGCGGAGCAGGTCCGAGCGGGCATTCGTTTGACGCCATTTTAATTATCGAGGCCGGATCGATTCCGAGCTCACGCGCGGTTTCCTCTATAGGCTTTCCCGGCTGGTAGGGCATACATTTCAGTATACTAGGGTCAACATATTTCTCAATTGAACTCATTTTTTCTCCAGATTTAAAAAAAAGCATCCTGTAAATCTAGGGTTTCATCTCAATAATTCAAGGGTTTTTAAGCTTTTTCCCATACCGTGCCGGACCCCAGAATAAAGAATATTCCCACCGTCCATTCTATCCCAGTCGCAAGGAAGATTAAACAGTTGGCCGTTTACTGGGATGACGATTTCCTAAGAATGGCGGCGTATGAGCCGTCATGTGTCGCGGACGGCATGAGCTGAACTTCCTTTTCGAGCATGACCCGGCCTTCGAAAGACTTCGCGAATTTCGAGGTCATTTGTGAATTTTCTTCCGGCTCCAGGCTGCACGTGCTGTAAACGATTTGTCCGCCAGGACGGCAGAGCCTGAGGCTAGATTCGAGAATCCGCGCCTGAAGACGCGTGAGAGCGTCAAGTTTCTTCTCCGAAAAATTCCACGGAACATCCGGCCTTCTTCTGAATACGCCCGTATTCGAACACGGAACGTCGGCAAGTACAAGATCGAATGAGTCCGAAAGGAAGGGCGCTTTTGTGGCATCGCCGACAATCACCGACGCGTTCAGTTTTGTATTTTTGAAGTTTTCCTGTGTAAGTTGTTGTCTTCGCGGCGATGAATCCATGGCCGTCATTTCCAGATTTTTCTGTCTTCCCGCGATAATAATACTCTTCCCGCCGGGGGCCGCGCAAAGATCAAGGACTTTATCGGCCTCCTTCAGTTCCGGCATCATCGGGGCGAGCGCGGTAGATGGGTCCTGCACATAGATAAGTCCCTTTTCTAGAAGTTCTGATTCCAGCAGTGCCTGAAAGTTTCCGCACTCATAAAATTCCAGATTCCCGGCCCATTCTGGAAGTTTCAGCTTTATTGAAGATGTTTTTTCAATGATTTCATCGGAAAGCGGGCGCAGCGCCCTGAATGTCGCGGCCGAGCTTCTCCTCATAAGATTGCATAGTCTGAGCAATTCCTTATCCTCGAAGGTTTTGAACCATCGATTATAAAGGACTTCAGGAAGATTAAGTTTTGTATAGACCGGAAGTTTTTCCTTAAATGGCCCGATATCTCCAAAAATAAGTTTTCTCATCAAGGCGTTCACAAAACCAGCCTGAGGTTTACCAAGGTGTTTTTTTACATAATCAACGGCAACATTCGCCGCCGACTCGGGCGCTATTCCGTCCTGAAAAAGTGCCTGACACAGGGTTATCTGAAGTACCGCTTTGAGGCCGGGCTTGACGGAACCGCCGCGTGCGCTTGAATCGATAAGCGCGTCGATAAGGGCTTTGTTTCTGAAATAGGTAAAAAGGATGCTTGATACGGTTCTGCGCACAGGTGGCGAGTCTTCTGAACTGAACTCAAAATCGACAAAATCGTCAATTGTTGTCCCTTTTTTTTCTCTGTCCTTCAGAAATCTTACGCATATATCGAGCACTGCTTCAGAACTGCCGTACCTGCTGCTTGGAGAGCTGTGTATCATAATTCTTTCCCGCGGTTGATTCCGCGTAGTTTTTTAATTAGCCCTTATAATTAAGGCGGCCCCCGTCGAGAATAATTTTAATGTCCTCGTCGGAAAGGCGGTTAATAAGATTTATTTCGTGTTTGGTTCCATTTTTCTTAAGTATTACGGCCTTCATGTCTTTCCCCGGGGCGAGCTGACCTCTTACGTTCTCTATTGTTAAAGAATCCTCAGTATCAATAAGATCGTAATCCATCTGATTCTCGAAAAGAAGCGGGATTATGCCGAAGTTGATGAGATTTGCCGAATGAATCCGTTCTATCGCAAAAGCTATTACAGCCTTGACTCCGAGGTACATCGGGCATATCGCCGCATGTTCGCGGGAAGAACCCTGCCCATAACTGTCACGCCCGACTATTATTCCGTGGCGACCCGAGTCGCGCACCGACGCGGCATAGTCGGCGAAGGTGGGCTTGCCTTCCTCGTTAAAACATTCAAATACTACTTTTGAATAGGCCGGAATATTGCTCCTGAGTTTGAGATGAATTCCGGCGGGCATGATATGGTCAGTCGTTATCTTGTCTCCGACTTTCAGAAGAACAATGCCGTCTATTTTGTCCGGGAGCGCTTTGCTCATCGGAGGTTCTCCGATTGTGGGCTTGCGGATTATCCTTACCGATGAAGGCTCTTCCGCCGGAGCTATTATCATTGAATCATCAACCAGGAACTTATCCGGCTCGGTTATGTGATGAAAATTGACATGCAGTTCGCGCGGATCACTTATTTTTCCAGTGAGCGCCGCGGCCGCGGCTGTCTCTGGACTTACGAGGTAAGCTTTATCTCCTTTTGTGCCGGTTCTGCCCGCGAAGTTGCGGTTGAAAGTTCTGAGGGTCACTGCATCGTCCGCGGGACTCTGGCCCTGTCCGATACAGGGGCCGCAACCGGACTCAAGGATTCTCGCGCCTGAACCGATGATATCGTTAAGGGCGCCGTTTTCAGCGAGCATCTCAAGAACCTGGCGGCTTCCCGGAGCAATGGAAAGAGAAACATTCTCGTGAACTGTTTTGCCTTTCAGAATTGCGGCTACAGTCATGAGGTCGCGCCATGAACTATTTGTGCAGGAACCGATTATGACCTGGTCAACTTTTATGCCGGAAAGCTCCTTAATAGTCTTTATATTATCAGGGCTTGAGGGACAGGCAGCCTTAGGCTCGATTGTCGAAAGGTCCAGCTCTATAACTTTGTCGTATACGGCGGCGTGATCGGCCTTAAGCTCCTTCCATACGTTTCCTCTTCCCTGCGCTTCAAGGAAATCCCTCGTCCTTTCATCGGACGGAAATATCGAGGTAGTAACTCCGAGCTCGGCACCCATATTGGTGACTGTCGCACGCTCGGGAACAGAGAGGGTGGCGACGCCGGGACCGAAGTATTCGACAATCGAGCCGACATTGCCTTTGGTTGTAAGTATTTCAAGAACAGAGAGTATGATATCCTTAGCAGACACCATCGGCTGGAGTTTTTCGCTCAGTTTTATGCCAATCACCTTCGGATAAAGCAGACGAAACGGCTGACCAGCCATCGCGAGCGCCACGTCCAGCCCGCCCGCGCCTATGGACATCATTCCGATACCGCCTCCTGTCGGAGTGTGTGAATCGGAACCAAGGAGTGTTTTGCCAGGCGCGCCAAAACGTTCGAGATGCACCTGGTGGCAGATACCGTTACCCGGGCGCGAAAAGAGTACGCCTTTAGCGGCGGCGATGGATTTCAGATAGAGGTGGTCGTTATGGTTTTCCGGGCCATTCTGCATCATGTTATGGTCGACATATGAAATTGAGAGTTCGGTCTTTACCTTTTCCACGCCCATCGCTTCAAGCTCAAGATAGGCCATTGTCCCGGTAGCGTCCTGAGTCAGTGTCTGGTCTATGCGTATTTCCATCTGTTCGCCTGCGGATCTTCCGCCGGAGACATGATGTGCGTCTATTATCTTTTGAACCACTGTGCCTTTTGCCATATCCTGAACCTTTCCTGAATGTATAATGACTGGAAAGAGGGAATCTACTTCAAGATTCCCTCTTTTTCAATATAAAAAATGTGCCGTCTACGAAGCGAAACGGCACGATATTGACGCAAGGCAAAGGCCCCGCTATTTCTTTTTTGCCGAGGCGTTTTCTTTTGGAGCAAACTTGTCAAGACAACCAAGCGGGAGTTTCGTCAGACGGAATGGATATTTGAAATCGGGATTGCCGTCCTTAGCGAAATCCGGAGAGCGGTTGAGTTGAGAGCTCGTAAGGTAAAGAGTTTTCCCGTCGGGGATTGCGGCAAGACCGTCAGGCCATTCGAGATTCTTGCTTTCGTAAATAGTGTCAATAAGACCGTAGACGTCAACACGCTTGATGGCATTGTCGTTCGCGCTTGAGAGATACATATTTCCGACAGAGTCCTTTGCCATCGCGCATATCTGCCCCGGCTCGCCCATGATCTCAATGCCTTTTACAAGGTCAATGTTATTGAGTTTCATGTTTGAAAGGAAACTCGTGTCGATCCTGTAAAGCCTTTTGCCCGCAAGCGGCGCGAAGTAAAGCCATTTGCCATCAGGTGAAAGGCATAGGCTGTTCACGTTACCGTTGACGGGTTTTCCGTCGTTCCGGCAGAGGTCTTTCCCTGCAGCTTCAACTGTGAATTTCTTTTTTGCGGCAGTGCTGGGATGGCCTTCTAGCACCTTGCGGCATTTGCCGCTGTCCAGATCAAGGACAACCAATGCGCCGCAGCCGCTGTCAGCTATGTAGGCTTTCTTGTTAGCCGAATCGATTGCGAGACTGCTGAGGAAGGCTTTCCCTCCGCTTACGGCATCAGGAAGCAGATAAGCCCTTTCAACGACTGCCTTGGGGTTGCTGATATTCATTTTGACGATTTTCGCACCGCCCTGCACAAGGCTCTTTTGTCCGGGATTGGCGGAATCAAGCACCCACAGATTATTCTGATCATCAACCGTCATGGCTCTTGCGCAAACAAAGGCTTTTCGCGCATCTGCACCGGCTTTCCAACTGTTCCAGGCTTTATCCGGCGCATATCTCTTGGAGCGTCCGTCTACGATTTCGAGAACATCGGCCTCATGGGCTGCGGTCGCGGATGATTTCGGAAAGCACACGAAAATTCTTCCGGCTTTATCGATGACAATCCCGCCCGGCTCATTTTTCCCGAAGGAAAAGACATTCTGACTTTCGGGCATTTTCTCTTTTTTGCCGAACATACTTTTAAATGTTGAGCAACCTGTTGCGAACAGCAAAAGCGCCGCCGCTGAAACCCCTACGACAATCCCTGTTCTCATTTTTTATATCTCCTTGCCAGGTGATCCTGGATATTTTCAAATCAACTTCCCTTTTCGACGAATTCCCTGTGCAGCGCGATCTGGGCTTCCTCAAAGTGTTTTCTTTCTACTATGAACTGAATATTGACCTGCCTCATGCACTGATCAAGCGCAATGATATTTATTCCCGAGGCGGCTAGCGAGCCGGCTGCCCTTGAAAGAAAGCCGGGAATCCTCATGTTGCTGCCGATAACGCTTACAATAGCGACCTTACTGGTCTGTATCTGGGCGTTGGGAAGCGTTTCACGCATCATTTTAAGACAGTCGTCGATTTTTCTGGATTTTTCCGAAACATAATGGGTTATGGTATTAGCGTTGGTGTTTTTTGCTATATAGCTGATACCGGCTCTGTTGAAGCTGGACAGAAGCCTGTAGTCGTAACCGCTCTGTCCGACCATTTCAGGATCGTAAACTTCGATTGCTATCATGTCGCTTCTGCCGCATATCATTTCGACCCTGGGCTCTGGCGAGACATAATCGCGGCTGATGAGAGTCCCCGGATGTTCCGGTTCGAAGGCGTTTTTTACGCGGATCGGAATATTTTTGAGTTCCATCTCCTTCGACGCTTTCGAGTGGATGGCCTCCATGTCGAGGTCTGAAAGCTGGTCGGCGATATCGAAATTGGTATTGCCGATGACCTGTACTTTGTCTGCGCCCAAGAGTACGGGATCGCCGGTGCAGAGATGGTATTCCTTATGTATGATACCTTCTCTGGCGTCGGTAAGTACCGCTATTTTGCTGAAGGTTATTTCGCTGTAGCCTCGATCGAAGCGGGTCATGATGCCCTCATCGAACTTCACATAACCTGTCACGATGGGTATTTCTTTGGCGAAATCGACATTTTCAAAACACTGCTTTATCATTGTATCAATAGTATAGGAGCCTGTGTCTTTCCAGCCGGTAAGATCGATGAAGGTGCCGTTAATGCCGTTGGCCTGGAGGATGAGAGCGGAATTGAAGGCACTGTGGGCCTCTCCGGCTGCGCTGAGAAATTCGCGGCTTGCGGGAAGGTAATCCTTGGGCTTGAGGTGTCCGTACGAACGCAGTCTCATGATGTCTTGAAGACATGCCCTGAGTCCTTCTATTCTCTCGTTCGTAAAGTCATCGGCTTTTTTGAGGTCGAGTCCGATGTCAGCAAATGATTTATTAAATTCAAGCATTTTGCTTCTCACGGTCTCAAGAGCGGCCTGCCACGACTCTTCGCCGACAGCAAATTTCCCGTAAACGCCCGGCTCTCCTGTTTTTTTATTTTCGAGGAGCAGATTTGTGATGCCGCCGTAAGCCGAAACCACAAATATGCGGTTATATAGTTCGGCTGGCTGTCGGTGACCGATGATAACGTTTTTCATCACATCGCCGAAGCGGCTCATGGAAGTACCGCCAATTTTTTCTACGGTATGATTTCCTGGCATAGCTTTTAAATATCCTCTATTCTGATAAGTTTTGCTTTTTCTTTTACGGACGGAAGCTTTTCGATTTCGCTCACCGCCTTCATTACATCTTCCTCAAGTGCCTCGTGTGTAAGGATTAACACGGACACGTTATCAGAGGACTGACCTTCCTTCTGGATAAAACTGGAGACGCTGATACCCTTCGAGGCGAGTATCTCGGCAGCCTTGGCGATAACGCCGGGCTTGTCTTCGACTTGAAGCCTGATGTAGTAGCGTGTAGTTATTTTTTCCATTGGAGTGATGTTTTCGAACTGCCGTCCTTCGCGGAACGGCGGAATACGACGCGGCGAGCCCGAAGAAATGTTAAGACATATGTCAATAATGTCTGCGACAACAGCGCTTGAGGTAGCATCGCGGCCGGCACCCCTTCCGTAAAATAGAGTATCGCCTACGGTATCGCCGTTTATCATTACGCCGTTAAAAACTTCTGAAATATTTGCGAGCAGCGCTGTTTTTGGCACAAGCGCCGGATGAACGCGTATCTGGACATCGCCCTCAATCTGCTTTATAACGGCGAGGAGTTTTATGCGGTAGCCGAGGTCGTCCGCATACTTGAGGTCGGCAAGAGAAATATCTCTTATGCCGCTGACGAATATAGGCTTCATTCCGAACCACTTCCCGTAGGCTATTGAGGCGAGAATGGTTGCCTTGTGGGCGGTATCGAAGCCGTCTATATCGAGCGAGGGCTCCGCCTCGGCATAGCCGAGCTTTTGAGCATCTTCAAGAACCGGCCAGAAGTCCACGTTTTCACGTTCCATTCTGGTAAGTATATAGTTGCATGTACCGTTAAGTATCCCGTAAATCCTGTTTATTCTATTGCCGGCAAGTCCTTCGCGCAGAGCCTTGATAACTGGAATTCCGCCAGCGACGCTGGCCTCAAAATATACATCGGCATTGCTTTTTGCGGCTGCCGCGAAGATTTCATCGCCTTTTTCCGCGAGAAGCGCCTTATTTGCGGTAACGACTGGTTTCCCTTGCTCAAGAGCTTCGATGATAAAGTCTTTTGCCTTCGTTATCCCTCCGATGAGTTCCACGACAATATCCGACTCTCTGATGAGCTCATGCGCATCTCTTGTCAGAAGCGTTCGTGGAACATTAACCCCCCTGTCCTTTTCAATGTCGAGATCGGCGACTTTCACAAGCACCGGCTTCACGCCACAACGTTTCGCGATAACATCGCAATTTTTCAAAAGACAGTTCGCCACGCCCGCTCCGACGGTACCGAACCCTATGACTCCGACTTTAACTTCTTTCACTTTTCAGATAAGCCCTCAAAAAAAAATGTTTTGTGTAAACCGGCGTAAAGGGGGTAATATAACTTTTATTTACCCTTTTAAAATATGATATTCAAAGGTTTCACAAAAAAAACAGCGGCTATTCTTCCCTTCAACGTCATTGCAATTAGGTTACTCTCGGGGTATATTAGCCTCATGAAGCTCGAGAAAATTGCAAATTCCAGGATTTGCCGCATAGTCGGCGCCGAGCCTGTCGGAGATGGAGGAGCCTGTGTCTTCATACGGGACGGGGACTCCGTGCGTTCTGAAACAATTGATTTCCGGCCTTTCATCCTGCTTAAATCTGAATCGATTCTGGACGGTTTCGCCAAAAAATTTGAGATAGAAAAGCTTTCAGGTAGCGCACCGCTCGCCTTTCTTGCCCGCTTCAAAAGCAAGGCCGATTACGAGGATGCGTTAAAATTTCTTTCCTCGGTCACGGGCTTTTCTCCGTCCTCTCCGAGTGCTCCGTACAGGGTCATTTCAGACCTTACGACTCAGCTTTTTATTTCGGAGTCCTTCAGGCTTTTTTCAGATATGCGCTTTCCTGATATACGAAGGATGCAGTTCGATATAGAGACGGTCTGCACCGAGGGCTTCGACTTCCCCAATCCGGAACGCGAAGGCGACGGCATAATAATAATAAGCATGACCGACAGTACCGGTTGGGAAAAATGCATCAGCGCCGAAAATATGTCCGAAAAAGAGCTGCTTCAGGAATTCGTCAATACGGTAAAAGAGCGCGACCCCGATGTGCTTGAAGGCTATAACATCTTCCGCTTCGACCTGCCTTTCATCGAGGAAAGAGCAAAACGACACAAGGTCAAACTCGGTCTGGGACGTGACAATTCCCCCATGAAGAAACGCAATTCCAGATTCAGCGCTGCCGAAAGGACAATCAACTATACACGGTACGACATATACGGCAGGCACATTGTCGATATATACTATCTCGTCCAGCTTTACGATGTTACGCACAGAAACTTGGATGGCTACGGGCTCAAGGAAGTCGCCAAGCATTTCGGTGTGGCCCCGAAAGACAGGACATACATCGACGGCCGCGAAATATCGAAAGCATGGCAAAACGACAGGACGCGCCTTCTCGCCTACGCTCTGGACGATGCCCGCGAGACAAGGGCCGTTTCCGATATTCTTTCGCCAAGCTTTTTCTATCAGGCACAGCTCGTGCCGATGAAGTACCAGGATTGCGCCGTCCGCGGCAATGCGACAAGGATAGACGCCATACTGACGGCACACTATATTTCAATGACCGAATCAATCCCCCTCCCCGAAAACGGAGTTCCCTTCACCGGAGCGCTGACAAAGGCGTTTCATTCGGGCGTTTTCGAAAATGTGTGGCACTGCGACGTGCGCTCTCTTTATCCGTCAATAATCCTTTCCTGCAACCTCTGCCCAAAACGCGATACGCTCGGCATTTTCACGAAATTCCTCAAGACTCTCAGGGAGTTCCGCCTCGAGGCAAAGGACGCCGAGCGCAGTGCCGAAACCCCCGCGATGAAGGATTATTACAATTCGCTCCAGACAACTTTCAAGATATTGATAAATTCATTCTACGGTTATCTTGGTTTTAGTCAGGGTACTTTCAACGACTTTGCCATGGCCGCCGAAGTAACCGCCAAAGGCCGCAAAATACTCAGCTCCATGCTTGATTTTCTCAACTCGCAGGGAGCAAAAGTGATAGAAATGGACACCGACGGGATTTACTTTCAGCCGCCGCCGGACCAAAACAGCACGTCGGAAATGGAGAAGAAAATACAAAGCGTTTTACCCCCCGGAATAGAAGTGGAGCTGGATTCGACATGCAAAGCCATGTTCTGCTATAAAAGCAAAAACTATGCGCTGCTTTCAGACAACGGCGAAATATCAGTTACCGGAGCCGCACTCAAATCAAGAGGCCTCGAACCCTTTCAGCGAGATTATATCCGGCAGATAATTTACCTTGTCCTTAATGAAAAATTTTCCGAGGTGAATACGTTTACCGAGAAGTACAGACAAATGATAAACGAACGCGCATTCCCTCTCGAAAAACTCGCAAAAACAGAAACATTGAGCGACTCGGTAGAAGTTTACAGTAAAAAAATATCCGCCGGCGGCGGCAGAAGAAGTGCCGCTTACGAACTCGCGGCGGCATCAAAGCGCGATTACAGAAGGGGCGACCAGGTATCGTTCTACGTTACCGGAACAAAGAAAAACGTCTCAATTTTCGACAACTCCCGCCTTCTGGCGGACGCTCCCCCCCAACGCGATGAAAATATAAATTACTATCTGGCGAAACTTGACGAACTTTACAATAAATTTTCTGATTTTATCCCGACAGGCGAAAACCGAAGCGCTCAAATGAATTTCGATTTTGAAATGGCAGAAAAATAAAAAGGGTCTTTCATGATGGACAACTCTAAAATTTACAAAACACTTATGGAAGATGCCGGTATCTCCGCGATTATCTTCGACGTGGAAAGGGACAGTTCAGGCAAGGCATCCGCTTTCAAAATAGCCGACGTAAACAGTACATTCGAATCTTATTCCGGTTTCGCGGCAAAGGATATTGTGGGAAAATATTTCCATGAAATTTTTCCCGAATATGTCAAGGAGATTAAAGAAAAGTACTTTAAGGCCGTCACGGAAAAACAACAGCATAGAAAATTTGAAGCCCGGCATAAAGGCCATTTCTTCTCAGGTCTTCTTTGCCCACTGTCCGATAACAGCTTCGCATTTATTTTTGAGAATATCAATGTTCGCAAGGAACTTGAGACCGAACTAATAAAAGCCGCCACACTGGTCGAGGAATCTTCCGAGGCCATCGTGATTACCGGCACGGAAGGAATAATCCAGTTCGTCAATCCCGCCTTTGAAAAAATAACAGGCTACACCCGCACGGAAGTTAAAGGCAAATCAATCAGAATACTCGAAAGCGGCGAACACAGCAGTTTGTTCCAGAAGGGAATATGGGATACGATAAGCGCCGGGAAAAAATGGAAGGGCGAGATAATAGATCGAAGAAAAGACGGTTCCTTCTTCGAAATGAGCATGACAATTTCCCCTATCACCGACAAGGACGGAAACATCACAGGCTACGTCTCCTGTCAAAGAGATATGAGCCATGAGATTGAACTTGAAAAGCAGCTCAGTCAGTCACATAAAATGCAGGCGATGGGCACTCTCGCGGGCGGGATAGCCCATGACTTCAACAACATACTCATGGGCATACTCGGATATACCGAAATGGGTATGGATGAAACTGAAAAAAATAGTGCCGCACATGAATTCTTTGAACAGATATTCGGGGCCGGAATAAGGGCCAAAGATCTTGTAAAACAAATACTTACATTTTCAAGAAGCTCAAAGAGAAGGAAGGGGCCAATCCAAATGGCCATCATGGTAAGGGAAATACTCAAATTTATAGAGTCCACTATTCCCTCAAGTATCAAAATAAAGAGAAATATTAAAAGCAATTCATGCGTACTCGGCGACCCCACTGAAATCCATCAGATTCTGATGAACCTCTGTGCCAATGCCTCGTATGCCATGCGCGAATCAGGCGGAACTCTGGAAGTAATCCTCGAAGACTTTAATCTGACGATGAACAAAGCCCCATCGTTTAAAGAGATAAAACCAGGCCCCTATATAAGGCTTTCCGTCTCTGATACCGGCAAAGGAATAAGCCCCAACGTCATTGATAAAATATTCGAACCGTTTTTCACCACAAAACCAGTAGGTGAAGCCACAGGAATGGGTCTTTCAATGGTTAGAAACGGAGTAAAGGAATTGAACGGCGAAATAAAGGTCTCAAGCGAGCCGGGCAAAGGCAGCACATTTACTGTATTTATCCCGAGAATCGAGGTGCACGGAGAGATTATGCCGTCTGAAACCCGTCTGTTTCCCGGCGGCAGCGGCGAAAAAGTACTTTTTGTAGATGACGAAGTCCTCCTTGCCGAACTCATGGAAAAAATGCTAGTCAAACTCAAATATCAAGTCGCCGTCTTCAACGAGCCTGAAGCTGCCCTTGCGGAGTTCAGGAAAAACCCGCACTCATACAGTCTTGTCATTACCGACCAGACAATGCCCGGCATGCCTGGCTCCAGCCTCGCAAAGGAAATACTGAAAATCCGACCCGATATTCCGATATTCCTTTGTACCGGTTACAGCAACGCCCTCAACAAAGATGAAATCATTGCCATTGGGATAAAGGACATTCTCGTCAAACCCGTCTCAATGAAAGAACTTGCCGAAACATTGTCAAAATGTCTCGGATAGTCTTTCTGATTAAAGATTCATTCCGTGTGCTGCCTTTGTGAGTGTCCGATGAGATGCGATATCAGGATTGCTATATAAAAAACGCCCGTCGTGCTTTCCAATATCACCAGTGATTTGGCTATAGGGCTTAATGGCGTTATATCTCCGTAGCCCACCGTAGCAAGCGTTATAAAGCTGAAGTATAACAGATTGAAAAAACTGGGGTCGCCTGTTGAATACGTCATGATATTCACGTTCGTAAAGGAACCCGGCATCGCGTACTCCAACGCTTTATATAAGGTGGCATAGAATATCCCAATCATGAGATATACACATATGACCCCGCAGAAGGAATCCTTCGTGACCTTCGGGGACTTGAGAACATCCGAAAGTACGCTCGCTATAAATATCAGATAAAACAGAAGATACAATCCGTCTCCAGTAAGGGACAGCAACTTTATGTTCATCATAAGCCCCGAGGTGTTAAGCGCAAAACCGCTCATCGCTATAAGGGTTGATGTTACAATGCCGCGCTTGCGCTTCTTCATGGCGTAAAGCGCACCTAGGAGCATGGCAAGATAGATTATCTGGACAATCCAGTCCTTCCCCCCCGGCAGTTCTGCGTCCGGCACCGCCACCATCATTATCCCCATTGCCGAGAGAAGATAAAGAAACTTATTCTCGTGCTTCAAATATTTCATAGCGTACAGTTCTTCCATTTTGTATTAAGCTATCTGGAGGAACGTGTTTTTGCAAGTCATTTCGGCTTTCGTTTGCAAAAGGAAGGCAAACTGCTATCGTAAAATAAACTGAGGAAACAAGCGGTATGGATTTCGAAAGCCTGAAAGATTTTATACTGCAAACCCTCAAAGAGACCTTGCCGGGAATATTGACTTATCATAATCTTGAACATACCATAGAAGTGCTCGAAGCCTGTCGTGAGTTTGCCCCGGAAGAAGGAATTCAGGGCGAAGATTTCACGATCTTACTTACTGCCGCGTGTATGCATGATGCCGGATTTCTTGTCCAGTACATAAATAATGAGTCGATTGCATGCGCATTTGCAAAAAAAGAGTTGCCACGCTTCGGATATACTCAGGATAATATCGACAAGGTTTGCCGAATCATAATGGCGACCGCTCTTCTCCATAGCCCTTCGGACATACTCGAAAAAATAATCCGCGATGCGGATCTTTCTTACCTTGGCACTGACAGTTTTTTCGAGAAGGCGGCCTTGTTCCGCGAGGAACTTTCTTGTCAAAACATTATTTATTCTGATGCCAGCTGGCTTGAATTTGAACTTAAATTCATGGAGTCACATTCGTACTTCACAGATGCCGCCAAAAAATCACGCGGGCCCCTCAAGAAAAAAAATACGGCAAAATTGAAGGAATTAATTAATCTTCTCGACAAAGAATAATTTGTCTCTTAGAAGAGCGGCGTGCCCTTTTTCCCATACTGCGCGGGCATCCATGACTACAATTTCCGCGTCCATGAGTTTTCCCTTGAACATTTCGGAGGATGAAAGAAGCGGTTCTATCCTGTCATAGCGCTGCACGTAGCCGAATTTCTTGAAGCCATGCCTGAGACAGTCCATTCCAGAAATTTTGCCGTCGGCTCCTTTCAGGATATAACGAACGCTTTCTGAAAAAAGGTAAGGCGGATAAGGGCTCAACGTTTCCTCAACTCCGTGCATTGATGTGTTCGGCCTTATACCGCAGCCGATAAAGATGATCTTTCCGCCGCAGTCCCTCAACGCGGCGTAGGGCGAATTCGGACCGCAGGGACTATTGTCAAGCTGATGTTTTGAGAGAACGGCACAGGCATGTTTCCCAAGTCCGCATACTGAATGAGTAGGGTGGAGGCTTCTTTCAACGCCCGGGCATTTTCTAAAATATTCCGTAAATCCCCCTGCGCACGAAGGAGTTGAATTGATATCAAAAAAATTCTGCTCCGCATTTATCGTCATATAACTAAGCGATGGAACAAGGATTGTTCCATCTTCGCCAAGGATACGCAGCAGCCCTTCAAGCAAAGATTCCGCCGCATTTTCAATTCCGAGTGAACGCAGTGAGCAATGTACCAGAGTTGTGTCTCCCTGTTTTAATCCGCATGCGGAAAGTCCCAATGCTATTATCTCGGGAATATCCATAAAAAAACTTTCTATTTAGACGGATAATATAATTTATTCCTGCCCCGAGTCAAGGTATTTGAAGATTTGCGCCTGACGCATTAACTTTATCCAGATTGAAAATATGGCGGGAGCTTATGTTTAAAATAAAAGACAGTGTCGAGTTTGAGATCGTCGAATGCATTGCCGAGGGAGGAATGGGCGCGGTTTACAAAGCATATCAGAAGGGTGTTGACGGTTTCGTCAAGACCGTGGCCGTTAAGACATTGCTCGCCCCGCTTTCATCCGAAAAACGATTCGTTGACATGTTCCGTGCCGAGGCGCTCCTCGTAGCCAACCTCGTCCACGAAAATATTGTCCAGATATACCAGCTCGGGAAGTACGAGGGAAACTACTATTTCGTTATTGAGTATGTTGACGGAATAACACTTCACGAGTTCATTGATTTCCATATAAAGCTCAAGATAAAAATACCGCTCAACCTGGCGGTCTTCATTGCAAGCCGTATCGCACGCGGACTCGCCTATGCACACAGCCGCACTGCCCGTGATGAAACACCTCTGAATATAGTCCATTGCGATGTATGCCCAAGCAATGTACTCATAACAACCGAAGGGCTTCCGAAACTGACCGATTTCGGGATTGCAAAAGCAGCCACCATGGTCTCCGACGGAACGGTTTCAGGAAAACTTCCCTTCATGTCGCCCGAGCAGGCATCGGGGAAAGCACTCGATTTCCGATCGGACATTTACTCGCTGGGCATCGTTCTATTCTATCTCATTTCAGGAGAGCACACCAGAGACGTATCAAATGACTTCGCAAAGCTGCTGGAACAGGCAAAATCTAATTACATCAACTGGGGGAAATTTCCCGATGAGTTTAAGAATGACAGACCTCTCATGAACATCATCGAAAAATGCCTCGCCCCCGAAGCCGACCAACGCTACTGCTCCACAGCGGAACTTGCCAGGGAACTTGAATACTATATATATAAGGACGGCTACGGCCCGACTATCGTAACCCTCGCAAAATATATGAGAGAGAATATGGCGTATGTCTTTGAAAAAGACGAGAAACGCAAGGCATCGCTGCGCCCCGGCAGCCCCACCCTTGTATTACCGGTAAAAACAACGAAAATCACGTTTTGAAAAATGAAATTCGAATTTATAGAAGATTTTTTGAAAGAAGCAAAAAAAAACGATAATTTCAGGACGCTCAGAAATATCGTTCCTTTTTCGGCGCGCAAATGTATTGCCGACGGGCGGCGCTGTCTCAACTTCTCCTCCAATGATTATCTCGGGCTTTCCAATCACCCTGACGTTATCGCCGAATCAACAAAATGGGTAAACAAGTATGGCGCCGGTTCCGGAGCTTCCAGACTCGTCACCGGTACCATTGACGCTTATGAAAACCTTGAAAATGAAATAGCCGAGTGGAAGGGCGCGGAAGCTGCCCTGATATTCGGCTCAGGCTTTCTCGCCAACTCAGGCATGATCCCGGCCCTCGCCGGACATGGAACCGAAGTATTCGCCGATAAACTTAATCACGCCAGCCTCAACGCCGGATGCAGACTTTCAGACGGAGACTTTAAAAGATTTAGGCACAACGACTTGGGGCATCTTGAGAAACTGCTTGAAAAATCAGCCGGCTCGTCTCGCAAATTGATAGTCGATGAAACTATTTTCAGCATGGACGGAGATATGTCCGACGTCGAAGGCTTGCAGAAAATAGCCCAGAAATATGATGCGATACTCTACCTTGACGACGCACACGGCTCCGGACTCTTCGGCGCACGCGGCGAAGGCCTTGCAAATCCCTCCGCCTGTGATATTGCGATGGGAACCTTCAGCAAAGCCCTCGGCTCTTACGGCGCTTATGCTGCGTGCTCGAAAGAACTTCGCGACTACTTTATAAATAGCTGCGGTTCATTTATTTACAGCACGGCTCTCCCTCCTGCGGTCTGCGGAGCTATTTCCGCCGCGTTGAAAATTGTGCAATCGCCTGAATCGTCAGAAATAAGGACTGCTCTCCAGAAAAAAGCCGCAAAACTTCGCAGTTCGCTTCAGGAACTTGGTTTTGACACCGGAGAAAGTTCGAGTCATATCATCCCAGTTGTTCTCGGAAGTTCCGAAACGACAATGAAAGTTTCGAAATTCTTTTATGAAAACAATATCCTTGTAACAGGCATAAGACCTCCGACCGTCCCGGCGGGAAAGGCGCGCGTCAGGATAACCGTTAATGCCATTCATACGGAGGAAGATATGGCGCTTCTTATAAAAAAATTTAAAGAAATAAAAGAAAAAATATCATGAATAAATCACCTTTGAGAATAGGAATTGTAGGATCAGGATTCGCCGCTAATTTCCATTATGCCTCATACTCGCGTCAGGGCACGCGTGTCTCCGTCGAAGGCTGTTATTCGCCCACTGAGGAAAAGAGAAAAAAATTCGCCTCAGAAAAAGGAATAAGGGCATTCAACACATTTGATGAAATGCTTGAACACGTTGATGTCGTGGATATTTGCGCACCGGGAAACGTGCATGAGCTTTATGCGGTAGAAGCCGCAAACGCCGGCAAGCATGCTATCGTTGAAAAGCCTTTCACCGGCTACTATGGCCCGGAAAACGCCCCGGACAACTGGAGAGGCGACAAATTTCCTAAAATAACAATGTTCGAAAAGGCGGTCGAGAGCGCTTCAAAAATAGTCAGTTCTGCCGAAAAAAATAATATAACTCTCTGCTACGCTGAAAATTGGGTTTATGCGCCCGCGGTAAAAAAAGAGGCCGAAATCCTCAGGGCTTCCAAAGGACAGATACTCTGGATAATCGGAGAGGAATCGCACAGCGGCTCGCATTCTCCGGCGTATGGAATATGGAAAAAATCAGGCGGCGGCTCAATTGTGGGAAAAGGATGCCACCCTCTGACAGCCGCGCTCTATCTAAAACAACTTGAAGGCATTATACAGAACGGAAATGCAATCCGCCCTAAATCCGTAAGCGCAAGGACGCACAGCATAACCCAAAATCCCAAGTTCCGCGATGCCGGTTTTTTACGTTCGGATTATTATGACGTGGAAGATTTCTGCCAGATGCATATCGTCTTTGAAGATTCCTTTGTGGCCGACATCTTCTCCAACGAAATAGTGATGGGCGGAGTCCACAACTACCTTGAGGTCTTCGCAAATAATCACAGAATGCGCTGCAATATAAATCCGGTCGACGCATGCACACTGTATAATCCTAAGGATGAACTTCTTAAAGATGTTTACCTCACTGAAAAACTTGGAACAAAACAGGGCTGGTCGTTTCCATCGCCCGATGAAGACTGGATGACAGGTTACCCGCAGGAAATCGACGACTTCCTTTCAGCGATAGAAAACCACCGCGAACCGGAATGCGGAAAATCGCTCGGTCTTGATACAGTGTCTGTAATGTACGGAGCATATCTTTCCGCAGAACGAAAAGGGCAGGAAGTCGAACTCCCATAACAACATCAGTTGAAAGCGCTTAAGATTTTGGGCAGGAGCTGCTTCTTCCTGCTCAGAACACCTTCCAACTCAAAGAGATTCTTTTCAAGCCTCGGCCACGGGACTTTGTCTAGAAGGTTTTCCTTTCCGGCCGCAAGGAGCACTGAAGTCTCACGAATAACGTTTGTAACGAGAAGCCCGAAGAAATCAAGATTTTCCTTCTCCACAACTCCCAGTATTTCCCTGTACAGCGCATCTTTTCTTGAGGAGAAGTTTTCAAAACCTGATTCCTCCACCTGAGATATTGCTACAGTAAGATTGCCGACCTTGTAATCTTTCCTATCGGCAAGAAGCACGTTGGAAGGCGACATTCCTGCGATAATCGAACCCGCGCTTATTATTTCGCTTGAAAGCTCCAGCGGAGTGCAATCGGCTATTTTTGAAAGCCACCTCAGTGCGGAACTGTCTCTTTCCGTTGATGTTGGAGAACGCAGACAAAGAGTGTCTGTTATAATTCCGCCCATCAGTATTCCGGCGGTCTGACGGCGCGGGCGTTTTCCGAATTTGCGGTAAAGCTCCGACACCAGCGTGCAGGTACTGCCCACGACGTCATTAAAAACGGTTACCGGCACATTCGTCTGCGGCATTCCCAGTTTATGGTGATCTATTATTTCAATAACCGGAACTTCATAGGCGCCGGGGATTGCCTGGTCAAGCTCGTTATGGTCTACGAGTATAAGGTTTACGGGCGATGTTTTTTCAAGGTCGAACTTCGTAAATACGCCTTCCAGCTTCAAATCCTTGCTGACCACGGGAAAAACATCATCGGGTCCGCTTATCAATTTATCGAAAATATCGCTTAACTTCTCGTCCGCCGAGAATGTCAGTGAATTATCCTGCAAAATCAGATTAACGGGTAGGCTGAACTTGAGTCTTCTGATGGAAGATGCTGAATCAAAAGGGGTTTGCAGTATTGAGATTCCTTTCGATTCGGCTTTCATGGCAAGCTCGGGCGGGACGTCCGAATTCCCGGTAACAATCATGAGCGGAACGCCTGTTTCCACGGCGAGAGATTGTATATCGTCCCTGTCGCCGACAACGAGGGCAAGCCTGTTTCTCCTTTTCTTCTTAATGATTGAACGGAGTTTTTTCTCACTCATCGCCCCCACGTAAACGTCATACGTATTGAGAGAATCGATATTTTTTGAGCATATCACTTTGGCGTTTAGTGACTTAGCAACAAGCTTCACCGACGTGGTGACTTCCCTGCTTATCAAGCTGCCGTTAATGGAATGTCTGCCCTGAGGATTTTCCGGCTTCTGGAGAAATTTACCGGCAAGGTCGAAGAGGCTTATCATGCCGAAAAAGCGGACTGACTGTTCAACAACGGGTATCCGGATCTGCCGTGATGACTGGAGAAGCTCGAGGGCATCCATCAGTGTTGACTCAGAACTAGCTGACACAAAAGAACTTGTAGATATATCCCTCACTCGCGGATAAACGTCTTCCAGTACAGGGGGCAGCGGCACCGCGAACTTCTTAAAAAGAAAGCGGGTTTTTTCAGTGGGCAGGCCAGGACATGCGGCTGAGACGTTTTTCATTCCGAGCATCTTCTTAAGCTCGGCGTAGGCATGCGCCGAAGCAATGCTGTCGGTGTCGGGATTCTTATGTCCTATAATTATTGTCTTTATGGAATCGCCAGCTTCTTTTGCTGATTTTCCGCGTCTGCCGTTTTCAGGAACGGTTGTGCTTGAAAGCTCTATCTTCCATCTTGGCTGTGATATCATCTGGTTTTTCAAATTAACCTCTAGTTATGGAGTGAAATTATCTATGAATTGCGTGTAATTGCATGGCATGTTGACTATTTTCGAGCCGGGGTGCTTGGTCTTGAACCATGTTATCTGGCGTCGTGCGTACTGCCATGTCGCAGTCGCTATTCTCCCGGCAAGTTCCATGCGCGTAATCCTGCCTTCGATGAATTCAGCTATCTGCCTGTACCCCAACGCCTGGTGGGCTGTCGGTGTATTTAAAAGCCCTTTTGAAATCATTGACGCTGCTTCTTCTATCCAGCCGGAGGACAACATCTTTTCGGTACGCCCGGCAATTCTCTTTTTAAGCTCCTCCCGCTCCCACGAAAGTACAAACTGCCTGACAGGAAAGCGCGGAACACTTGAAGGGGCGGACTGAAGTTCCGTGATGGACTTTCCCGTAATCGTAAAAACCTCAAGAGCCCTTATCAGCTTGCGGCGGTGAGAGTTCCATTTATTAAGTGAGACAGAGTCTTTTTCCAACATTATTTTTTTGAGTTCCTCAAAACTCTCCTCGTTATCGTAGAGGGCATCGAGTTCTTTTCTCAGGGCATGATCGCCGGGAAGCGGGTCAAGTCCGTAAAGGAGAGATCGTATGTAAAAGCCCGTTCCGCCACAGATTACAGGAATGTGCCCCCTCACAGATATATCATTTACACATTTCCCGGCACTCTCAACGTATCTATAGACATCGAGCGGTTCTGAAATGTCGAGAATATCAAGCATGTGGTGTGGTACCAGGCGGCGCTCTTCGGCGGAAGGCTTGGCCGTCCCGATATCGAGTCCCCTGTAAACCTGCATGGAATCGGCACTTATAATCTCCCCTACGTGTTCGAGCGCAAAGCGAAATGCAAGATCGCTTTTCCCCGAAGCGGTCGGCCCCATTATCACAACTGTATCTAAATTGTTTTTCACTTAAATTTTCTTCTCTTCAAAGGACTGAAGATAATACGGTCGGCTGCATTTTTCAATTCGGCCAAGACACCTTGAGGACACCTAATCCATTACCCGTTAATCAGGCTTTTTCCTAAAGAACTACAAAACAGCCGGATGCGCATACAAGGGCAGTAGAATTAGAAAAGTGCGTAAATGAAGGGAGCTGCGCTCGTTCCGCCAAAAAGAATCAGAAGTCCCATTACAAGCAATATGACAATAATAGGAATAAGCCAGAACTTCTTGTTCTCCTTCATAAAAGACCAGAATTCAGAAACGATATTTTGATCTTCGTCAAGGCTTTCAAATCCATTGTCTTTATTTTCTTTTTCAGCCATAAATCGCACTCTGTGTTCAGTATTGTTTAAAATATCTCTTCAAGTCGGAATGACTCTTATGTTCCACCCACCAGGAATTTTGTCCTTCCTTATATTTTAAGGACAACGGATCTCTGGAGGTCAGAGAGCGGACAATAACGGCAATTCCCGAAAATATCAAGTAATAAAATATGACCAGAAGCAAATTAGAGAGGAAAAATCCTATGCATGCGGCAAGAAAAAACCACGGATAGTAAAAAACAAGAGCAAGGCGCGGAGCGTTGGCCGCAATCGTCCATATTAATATTCCGGCGACAGTCAAGGATATTGGAAAGATCAGCGCATGAGAAAGAGGAATTCCCCGGCAAACGGAAACCGCTAAAAAAAGCAGGGCCAAACACGGGAATCCAATCAACATAGATTTGCCAAACCTATGGACCGCATCTTTATCAGGGGTCCAGTTTATTTCAGAAAAAGGATTTATCATTTTTATAATCAGTCCAGTTTAAAAGATTTTTTATATTTTTGGATACTTTCCTGTGCGGCAGCAGACTGCTTCTCCTTCATCAGGATGCAGTTGCCCAATACCAAAACATCCATTTCAGTGTTCATAAAACACCTGAACGCATCCTGCGGCGAGCACACAATCGGCTCGCCTCTGATATTGAAGCTTGTATTAATTATCACAGAGGAGCCTGTCTTCTGCTTGAAGCTCTGAATCAGATCATAGAAAACGCCGTGTCTTTCGGAATCAATGGTCTGTACTCTGGCTGAATAGTCGATATGGGTTATGGCCGGAAGCGTCGACCTTGAGATATTGACCCTTTTGCATATATCGGGTTCCTCTCTCATAATTCGCTTCTGCTCCTCAGAAAGGGCAATGCGGCAGTCTTCCTTCACCGGAGCGACAATCAGCATATACGGAGATTCACAGTCAAGGTCGAAATATTTATCGCAATCCTCCTTCAGCACACATGGGGCAAAAGGACGGAATGACTCGCGGTATTTGATTTTGAGGTTCATTACGGACTGCATTTTTTCGCTTCTGGCATCACCTATTATGGAACGTGCGCCAAGCGCTCTGGGTCCGAATTCCATTCTCCCGTAAAACCAGCCTATGACCTTTTCATCCGCTATATAAGTTGAAACTCTATCGACAAGTTCTTTGTCCTCCGCGAATTCATAAACAATTTCATTTTTGTCGAGGAAGTCCCTGATTTTGCTGTTTTCGAATTCCGGGCCGAGCAGAGACCCTTTCTGGGAATCAGTTTTGCCGATGGGTTTCCGTTCCTGTTCAAGAAGCTGGTGCCAGAGGAACAATGCCGCGCCGAGAGCGCTTCCGGCGTCTCCTGCTGCTGGTTGTATCCATATATTTTCAAAAATACCTTCTCTCTGTATTTTCCCGTTAGCCACGCAATTCAAAGCCACGCCACCTGCCATGCAGAGGTTTCTGCTGCCGGTTAGCTCTCTGGCGTGACGGGCCATTTTCAACATGCACTCTTCCGTAACTTTCTGAATTGAAGAGGCTATATCCATTTCTTTTTCTGTTATTTGAGATTCGGATTTCCGAGGTGGGCTTCCGAAGAGGTCGTGGAATTTTGATGATGTCATCGTAAGGCCCTGGCAGTAATTGAAATAGCTCATATCCATCCATATAGAGCCGTCATCGCCTATCCTAATGAGCTTTTCCTTTATCAGGTCGGCGTAAACAGGCTTTCCATAGGGAGCCAGCCCCATGAGCTTATATTCTCCGGAATTCACTCTGAAGCCCGTGTAGTAGGTAAAAGCTGAATAAAGGAGTCCCAGCGAATGCGGAAAATGCATTTCCTTCAAGAGTTTAATTTTATTCCCGTTTCCATGGCCAATACTGGCTGAAGCCCACTCTCCGACACCGTCGACCGTCAGTATAGCCGCGTCGTCAAAGGGTGAAGGAAAGAACGCGCTTGCGGCGTGTGATTCATGGTGCTCGGTAAAAATAATCTTTCCCTTAAAGGCAGTCGTCATATGCCTGCGTATCATCCTCTTCATGAAAAGCTTCTGCTTCATCCACAGGGGTATTGCCATTGAAAAGGAAAGGAATCCGCGCGGGGCGAAGGCTATGTATGTTTCGAGAAGCCGGTCGAACTTCAGGAGCGGCTTATCATAGAACACAACATAGTCTATATCTTTCTTACTTATTTTTGCGTAGTCGAGGCAAAACTGAATGGCCTTCTCCGGGAAATTATGATCATGCTTTATTCGTGTAAAACGTTCTTCTTGTGCCGCCGCTATAATATTGCCGTCAACGACAAGCGCCGCCGCAGAATCATGATAAAACGCTGATACCCCTAATATATTCATTGCTTTCCTGCTTTTGTTTCCTTAAAAATATCCTGTTTGCCGCCGCTGAGAATAAAAGACGCTATTTCCTCCGCTATCCTCTTGTTGGCTTGTTCGGAGAAATGGCAGTAATCGACAAAGATCCAGCCATCCCAGGAATGCATGGCATTCATAGAAACCACATTTTTATTTTCTGCGTAATTCTTAATAGTCTCCCCATGAATACTGGGCATAAAAGGATCAACCATAGAATTTGTGGAAAGCCTGTAATGATAGACCGCAAGTTCGACATCCTTCAGTTTTTCGGGATTCCTCATCGAAAGATGAGGCTGTACCAACAGCAAATAGTTTTGCCCGTCGTATTTCAGGATATTATTGAACTTCTCCAGCTCTCTCATAAATGACGCAACTGCCCGAAGATTGTCAGCATTCGCATTGGACACTGCGGCTTTCTTCGCTTTATCCTGATTTAACCAGTACCCCAATACATTACTATCCTGTTTTACATTCTTCGCATTCCTGATTATGCCACTTTTGAAAAAGACATATTCGCCGACCAGGAATGCCAGGGCCGAATTGCGCATAAGCCAGCGGCACTGCCTGTAGGGGAATTTATAGATAGGGTGAGCGTCCCAGCTGTCGAAAAGTATTTTATACGGATTTTCACCTTCTTTAAGGGAATGCAAATCATTCACTCCATCCATAGAAACAATCCAGTCGGGATTCAAGTACTTCAACTTCTCATAATTCATACGGCTCTGAATTATGTTTCCCGCCGAGACGGCCGCATTAAATACTCTGACATTCCTGCCGGGCATAGACTTCTTAAGAATTTTTTCGAGCTGTCCGTCAATAGAATTCTCAATACTGTGCGTGGGAACTCCTGTTATCTTAAGCCATTGACCGTCCTGATTAGAGCCCATGCCGGCTATTGCCGATCCGCCAAAAAGGAAAACCCAGAAATCGTTCTTTTCTTTGGGCGGCATTTTAAATTCACCGGGTTTGACACGCATGCCGTATTCATTATACTGAGAGGAATCATCATACTCCAGATAACCCTCCCGATTTTTCCACGCTGTAAGAATATCCTTGTCCCAACGAGAATTCCCCTGTATCGCTATCGATGTATTATATTGGGCGAAGCGCCCGGCGCATACAACCCTTGCGCCAAGCTCCAGGATAAGAAGAAATACCAAAATTGGAACAAGTGCAAATAGCATCTTTTTCCATATGCCTAATCTTTTCTTACTTTTCATTTCTTAAGCTCTCCATTGTTCTTGAGGGCCGCGTCAATAAGACGCTTCCAGCATTCGCTTATGCGCTCCGTAGAAAACTCCGACGAAAGAATCTCAAAACGCGATTGCGCATTTTTCCCCATCCTATCCAATATAGCCAAATCTTTAAATGCGTCAATCAAAGATTCGGACATTTTTGAGGTGTTCCCGTGGTGTATGACTCTTCCGTCAATGCCGTCTCTGACAAGCCATGAAAGCTCACCAGCGTCAGAAACGAAAACCGGAAGCCCGAATGCAAACGCCTCCAACACCACCATAGGAAGGCCTTCCGTCTCGGAAGTCATTATAAACGCTCTGCTCTGATTGTAAAGAAGTGCCAGATCCTTCCCATAAACAGGCCCTAGAAGCTCGATATTTGAATCAAGGCATTTCTCCCTGATTAACGCCTTCAGCGGCTCCTGTCCGTTGCCCGCTACCGCCAGCTTTATTCCGGGCATAATCTTGACTGTTTCAGCCATCACCTCAAGCATCCACGGTAAGTCCTTTTCTTTGGCATAACTTGCCACAGCCAAAAGGTCAAAGCGTTTTTCAATCTTATCCACGGCAACACCATCAGGGAGCTGCGGCATTGTACTGATTGTATTGTGAAGCGTCTCAATTTGATTCTTGAAGCCGAGTTTTCTAAGTTTCTCAGCCGCGACAGGCCCCCTCACCCCGCATGCGGCGGCGGCGAGCATCGCTATCGACGGAAAAAATTTCGCATGGACCCAGTCCACGTCAGTAATGACCATCTGGATTACCGGCTTGCTCCACAACTTCCCAGCAAGCCATGCCCACACTCCATGATAGGTCTGGTGACAAGCTATTATAAGATCATATTTCCGTGCGGAGGCAAGCAGTATAACAAGGCGGGCGAGCTCCTGAAAAACCGCAATCCCGAAGAAACCAGGGATATAGACCCACCTGAGTTTCGGAATATCGGAGTCTTCGTACCTTCTCTTGATGAAAAGATCAATTGACTCAACTTCTTCAAGAGCGTGAAGCGGCCCCAGCTTCTGGGGAAGCTTTATAGGACAGTATCCGGCGACAAAGGCTACTTTAAGCGCCATCAGATTGTCCTTTCAAGTATTTCGCGGACCATTTGTCGAGATTCACCCACTTCCATATTTCTCTGGAAATATCGCGTTTGCCGCTAAGATGTTCACGGTATAAAGCGCGGGCTGCTGCGGGATCAATATAGCCCAACCCGGCGAAATGACTCGAACTCAGGATATCCTCTATCATATTGCGGAACTCGGGCCGCCTGAACCATTCATCCTCAGGAGTGGAAAATCCCACCTTGTCCTGCCTCTTTCTAAGCACCTCGGGAATAACGCCTTTCATGGCTTCTCTGAAAATATGCTTTGTCTCGCCAGATTTTATAATATCGCCGCTCGTGAGAGAAAACACCCTTTCCACGAAACGGTAGTCCAGGAAAGGAAATCTGAGCTCGAGAGAAAACCACATGGAACTGCGGTCGCCCCATATAAGATGGTGTTCGAGCTTATGCTCGAAATGCTGCAAAAGGCAGTCATGCAGAGACGCTGTCCCGTAAAGTTCGTTCACAATGGCGTCGGAACCACTGAAAGAGTTTTTGAAGTCTCTTTTTATATATCCTTTGCCGCGCACCGCTGCAAGGTTTTTCAAAAACCCAGGCATCATAAAATATGCGAAGGCCGCAAGACCGAGAAAAGATTTATGCCGACTCCGATAAGCCAGCATCTCATTTATCATGCGCACCCACTTTAGACTGGTAAAAAGCTCTTTATAAAGCATCCCGAAAAAGTAGTGATAGCCGGCCATTTCCTCATCGGCACCCTGCCCGTTCAATATAACGGTCACGTGCTCCTTCGCCGTCTCCATGACTTTGAATTCAGCATAGGCTGACGTACCCGGGATTGGCTCGGAATGCGCGGAAAAAAGCCTGTCCATATCAGCATAAAGACCTTCCGCAGAAGGCCTTGAAAAAAACATGTTTTTAACGGAATCCTTATATTCCATTATAAAAGGAGTCTCGTCGCCGCGCATTCCCCGCTCGTAAACGGCGGAAAATGTATTGAGGTCATGCCGCTGAAACTTGTCCAACATGATGGATACTATCGCTGAAGAATCAAGGCCTCCACTCAAACAGGCGCCTACAGGCACATCGCTCCGAAGCCTTAATGCCACGGCATCTTCAAGAGATTCTCTCAATTCATCAGGGCCGCTGAAGGGCTTTTTCAGGGAATCAGGAAGGCTGTACCAGCGGCGGATGGAAAGCTGTCCCTTTTTCAAAGACAGACAATGTCCGTGCTGGAGTTTTTTAACTCCCTTGAAGAAAGTTTGTTCCGTATGACATACCCTGTCGAAGGCGAGATAATCGTAGACCGTCTGATTGTCAGGTTCGGGCTTATTCGGCATTGCTGAAAGAACGGATGGAATATCAGATGCGAAAATAAAAGACTCAGAACTGTGAGAATAGTAAAAGGGCTTTATCCCGAAACGGTCTCTGGCCGCAAAAATCGAGTTCTCGTGCCTGTCATATACAGCAAAGGCAAACATCCCGTTGAAATGATCGAGGCAGGATTCGCCCCACATAATATATGCATTGAGAAGTACTTCCGAGTCTGTCCCCGTTTTAAAATTAAACCTGCCGCGGAGCTTTTCCCTTATCTCAATATAGTTATATATTTCGCCGTTGAAGACTAGCACCCAGCGCCCATCATCCGAAACCATAGGCTGACGACCGGCTGTGGAAAGGTCGAGGATGCTCAACCGCACATGTCCCAGCCCGACATTTTTTTCCGTAAAAACGCCCTGATCGTCCGGCCCCCTGTGCTTCATCAGGCGCATCATTTCGAGGATTCGCGACTCTTCCACGGTGGAAGCTCTGTCAGTTATAATTCCGCAAATACCGCACATAAAAAAATCCTATAAAAGTTACTTTGAGTCAAGTTGATAGAAAAACGGCGGTTTCCATGGCAATACAAATTTGAATACAAACCTCATAATCCGCTTCATACTTGTAAATAATGGAAAATACGAAGGATAATCCCTGAAGGATTTGTTAGGAAGGGCAAATATTTTTTCAAATTCCTCGCGGGTCAGGTCAAGTTTTTTTATCACATAATTGATATCTTCCTTCATTTTCTCAGCGTCATACGGAAGATTTTTAAGCTCTTCAAGCGCATCCGTTCTCGACATCTGACCTTCCCGGACCAGCGCCGACCATGTTACTTTTCTCTTGTCTATATTGAATTTCTGCGGCAGCCAGTAAGCTATGACAAAACGGGTAAAAAGCGACTCATGATGATGACCTCCGTAATTGACCCATTCGTAGCGCTCCGTAAGCATTTTCTGTGCTGCTTTCTTATCGAAGTCCATATAGTAAAAAGGCCGGATAATCTTAATTTTTCTTATGAGACTGTAGTAAAAAAACTTTAAAAAAGTCAGGTTGGGATAGGATCTCATCCGTCCATTGCCGAACATCTTATGAACGGCAGCGACCAGCTTCCCGTCACCGTAAGTCCAGTCAATGGGCTGTTTTCCCTCAATCCTGAAATTGTTTCCTGTAATGACATATTTTATATTTTCTTCGGCCGCTATCTTGTACAAGGATGATATTATCGCTATATCCGTGGGAAGATCGGCCCAGGGATATGAAGCCTTGAGGAAAGACCTCAAAATATCCTTTATTTCCTCCCAGTCAATCACATAGGTCTGAAGATCGATTCCGAGCGCGGCCACGCTTTTTTTAATGTTGCCGACAGCTATTTCCGAGTCCCATCCGTTGTCCAGATGGACAGCCAGCGGGCGCAGCCCGTTTTCCCTCGCCCAATGGAGAAGATAGGCGCTGTCAGTTCCCCCGCTTACGCCGATAACGCAGTCATAAGTTTTTCCGCGAGACTTGGACTTTATCTCATTCAGGATGCTTTTCAGTTTTTCATTTCCGGCCTCGCCGGCAGGATACGCATTTACGAGGATATCATGAAGTTTGCAATAGTTACAGACGCCATTTTCGTCAAAGGTTATGGCAGGGACGGTCTCATCCATTACGCATTTCGCACACACTTTTATTTCACTCATATATAACAACCTGTTTAAATTATTTCTTTGTGAATTTTAAGGCATTCATCTTCGGAAGGAAAATTTATCAGCACACCGCGGCGGCGGCCATGAAAAACAAAAAAACTCCCCGCTGTGACCGCCTGTGCGCCTCCGATGTGAATCCCGTCGCTCAAGTCCTTCAAACTGCCGGCCCCGCCGCAGGCAATGACAGGAATGTGCACCGCATCGACTACACTTCTGACAAGCTTGAGGTCGTAACCCGACATTGTCCCATCGCGGTCAACAGAATTGAGAAGAATCTCTCCCGCCCCCATTTTTTCAACTTCAACGGCCCATTCCACGGGATTAAGGCTCGTCATTTTTTTACCGGAACAGACAACCACCTTCTGACGGCCCAGCCAGTTTGCCTTAACATCTATTGACACCACAACACTCTGGCGGCCAAAGATATCGGCTATTTTTCCAATCAGGGCGGGATTTTTGACGGCCGCAGTGTTCACGCTCACCTTCTCGGCCCCGGCGCTTAATATATCGCGGGCCTCTTCCGCGCTTTCAATTCCGCCGCCGACGCCGAAAGGCATAAAGCACTCATCGGCTATTCTACTTACGAGTTCGGGAGATATCTTTTTCCCCTCCCTCGTCGCCGATATATCAAGGAACATAAGCTCATCGACTTTTTTGTCGTTGAATATCTTAACGGCATTAAGCGGATCGCCGACATATTTATAGTTTTTGAACTTCACCCCTTTGACGAGGCCCTGTCCGGAAAGAAGAAGCGTAGGAAATATTCTCGGCCTCAGCATTATTTCACCTCTTCCGCAAAACATTTGAGAAGTTCAAACCCGTCACGGTGGCTTTTTTCAGGGTGAAACTGCGTGCCAAAAATATTCTCCTTCCAAAGAGAGGAGACGAATTCATGTCCGTAAAATGAAAAGCCTGCGACATTCTCCTGAGAGCTGCAGCTTATATAGTATGAATGGGTAAAATAAAAATGCTGTGCTTCCCGGAAATCCGGCCAGAAGGGCGGTTTATTCCTGACAATGACCTTGTTCCAGCCGACATGAGGGACTGGCAGCTGTTCGGTCATTCCGCTAAAGTCAAAGCGTTTCGTAACAGCGTCGATCCAGCCGAGCCCGGGCACACCGCCCTCTTCGCTGGATTTGGTAAAAAGCTGCACTCCAAGACAGATACCCATTACCGGGGTTTTATCCTCCAGCACCTTTTTGTTCAAAACCGGAATCAACCCGCGGCTGTCGAGATTTTCCATTGCCTTCGCAAAATGCCCCACGCCGGGCAGAACAAGCTTATCGGCCTTTTCTATATCGCCGGGAGATGACGATATTGCCGATTCAATATTGAATTTCTGAAGCTTATATAAAATTGACCTGAGATTTCCCATCCCATAGTCAACGATAATCACCATATCAATTTACCGTTCATTTAACGTAATATTCTATCATCCAGCGATTCAGATCTATTTTATCGGCAAGAAGCACGGCGCGTCTTGCCGCCCATATTTTCTCAGTATCGGGACTTCTAACTATATCCTCAATCATCTTCAATATCAACTCTTCATGGTCGGGCAATATCCCTATTGCAAGCTTATATTTCTGCTCCAGTTCTTCGATAAGTGTCGATTTCCCTATAAAGGTATTTATTCTGACGGATGGGATACCAAGCACCGCGCCTTCAATTGTCATTGTTTGAGAATCGGAGATAATCATCTTGGCAAAGGCCAGGACGTGGTGCATGTCCCACGGCGCTATCTGATGAGACTTGGCAAGTTCCATGGACTTTACGACCTGGTATCCGGCAATAAGTTCCTCTATCTTAGACCACAGTTCAGGCGAAATTCCTCTGGCATTTTTGTCATGAAACGCCTTCAGTGCGGAAAAGCGTGATACGACGTATTCCTTTTCGCGCAGCCCATACTTTTCAATGATTTTCCTGTCGGGAACGAAGTTGTCGGGATGCAGATAGGCCAGTTCATGATAGGAATTATGGTAAATATCGTGTCTGCCTTTTTCAAAGGAAAGACAGGAGGGCTTCATGTAAACATGAGTGGGAAGGTTTGCCAGTGTCCACAAGGGCATAATGGACGTATCGTCTTCTCCCCAAACTGTTGACTTTCCGCCAAGAAGCCTCGCTGCGGCGCCGATAACAACGGAAGAACCGATATGGAAATCCACTTTTTTATTTTTCATAAATTTGCAGTATCCCAAAAAGTGCTTAAAAAACCCAAGGAACTTATTATTGGATGTCGACGCGTCAGATATCTTAAAATCCCAGCCTTTCTCCTGCAGGAGTTCGAGGAGCACATCCTTAGGCCTTACAAAGATATAAACCTCGTGGCCTGAAGATTTAAGATGCTCTATGAGATTCTTGAACAAATGAAAATGAGCGGGATGAAGCAGATCAAAACAGTATTTCATAAAAAAAACCTCTTAGTTTAATGTATCTTCCGATAGAAAAATTTTATCGTATTCACGGCAGTATCAAGACATAACTGCTTAGTCCAAAGGAAAATATTGTCGTTCCAGCGTTCCGGGTGTATCTGGAACACGAGCCGGGGATATCTGCCGTCGCGGAGTGCTGCCATAAGCTCGCCTGACAAACTAAAATCCGCTTTGATTTCAGAATTGACCGTATCCCTCAAGTTGGAACGGCCGGAAAGCCAGTTTCTGCCGGTATCGCAGATATAAGCTATTTTGCTGTAGTCGATATCCAGATAAACTTCCCCCAGTATCCCTAGACTCTTAAGAAGGCCTTTGTTTTGAGGTGATTTCCACAAGTCCCTGTTATCAAAAGGACTGAGAGGCCGTCCGTGCATGGCTATTGTCCTGACGTCGGCTATCTCCCTTAACTTTGCGAGGTCTCTCTTGAAAAAATCCAAGGCTTTCTCATAATCGCCTGCCGCATCAGACAACGATTCATAGTGAAAGCCTATTTCATGTCCAGAATCGGCAATCTGTCGTATCACATCAGGTTTGAAAACATGAGGCTTGACCCTGAAAAAGTATGTTGCCCTGACACCAAGTTCTTTTTCGAGCAAAGCCATCCGCAGGGCGTTGCCCGGATTGCGGTCAATATCGTGGCGTATCAGACAGAAAGACTCGGGTATTTCATATCCCGGAGCCATGAATTCATCAAATCTCAACATGACCGGATATGACTTTTTCAGAGCGTCAAGATATTCCGAATACATGTAAAAAGTAAAGTCTCTCATTTGATTCCCCTGTAAATAAAACGGGCAAGCAAGTGAGCCTTATATTTCAGGAAAACGCCCGGGCGCGGATTGTAGCACTTCCTGCCGTCAAGCGGCAACGGAAGGAGTTTATCCGCGACAAGCGCGTCATGAAAAGAAGCCAAGCACTTTGCGGTGGACTCTCTCGCCAGCCGGGTAACTTCACTCCATGAACGCACTCCGGAAAGAGAAAGTTCTTCGTGAACAACAACGGCGCCATCATCAATTGCGGGAGTAACCCGATGGCAATCAGTAACTATACTTTTCTGCTTCGTCAGGACTGTCCACTCTATGGGGTTGGGCCCTCTGTTTCCCGGCAGTCTGCCGGGATGAAAATTATAACATCCCATTCCGGGAATTCCTATAAGTTCCTCTTTCAGTATTTCGGAGAATGAATGCAGGAGAATAAGGTCCGGCTTCATCTGTCTTACTTTCTCTACAAACGCCGCATCGTTTATGCTGTCGGGGCAGCAATATTCGCATCCGGGAACAGCATTTTCCACAAAATATGTATTTCGCCACTCAGCAGCCCAGGAAGTCCTTCTGAAAATCGACCGGGCTAATTTAGAACATATTCCGGTTGCAATCTCCCCGACAGTAAAATTATAAACGACGGCCCATATTTTGGAAAAAAGATTCTTGCGTCTGCTCAGAATATTTTTTCTGGAACTGGCAATGAGACATACATCAAAGCCGATACGGTTGAGCTCTTTGAGAAAGGCTACGCTGTATATTGATGTAGAATTCCCTATAAATACAGTTTTAAAGCGCATTAACAACTTTCCTTTATTAAAAACGGACCGACAGCCTTAAAAAGCGGCATGGGACAGTATCTCAGGAGCTTTTTGACAAGCCCCACCTTAAATCCGCTCCGGTTAAACACAGGCGGGGAGGTTCTCTCCGAAAGAATCGAATAGTAAAGCGGAACAGTTTCCGTCCCCCACTGCTTTTTAAAATGCAGCAATCCCTCGTTCTGAATAAATGTTGATCCGAAATCAAACACCTCACAGCCCGCGTTATAAGAATATTTTATAAGGTCCCACACAAGAATATTATTCGGGCACAACTGCATGTATTCACGGTCTTTCTTGGAACTGCCGTATGCATAAATCGCCTTCTTATTCGAAAAGAAAGCCATAGCTCCGGCAATTGGTTTTCCGTTATAATAAGCCAGTTCGAGCCTTGACTTTCCGGCTTTGTGCAGCTTTTCATATATGTTCAAAAAGAGGGATAGCGGGTAGATCGGCATTCCCTGAAATTTGCGAGTTTCGGCCTCAAGGTCATAAAAGGTACGATACTCGTCGGAACTTTCGGCTACTTTTATCTCAACTCCGTTTTTCTCTGCTTTTCTGGTCTGATTCCTTATAGCCGTCTTGAAGCTTTTCCAAACATCGTCAATACTCTCTTTCTTCAAATCGAGGCGACTTATATTGTAATTGCAGAAATCCTGACAGAAAGGCTTATCCAACGGAACACCGTGCCGCAACTCTATATATGACATTTTTCTTTCGGATGCCAAATCCCTCGCCGCCATAAGCAACGAATCCATGGTCTTCACGTTATTTGCGAGAACAGGGGTCAGGTGGCTGAACGGCATGGAAATCCCGCGGCAGCCGCGGAGCAAGGATTTTACTTCAAAGACCGGCAAGGCCCCGCAAACAGCGCCGCCTTCCACTGCAATAAGACAGCGATGGGCAAACCCGTATGAATCAAGCAGAACGTCCCGCCATTCAAGGGTGTGATATATTGAGGCATCTGAACTCCTCTCTACAAAAGAAGTATATTGACTCTCCAGGGGGCTGCTGAGTAATTCTATATTCACTTCTTAGTCTCATCCTGCTGTTTTTGGTATAAATTAAAGGCCTTCACGCGGATTGACGTGTGATTGTTTATCCCACAATATTAATGAAATTATCATCCAGAGCCTCATGCAATGCTCCATCTTGCCAGTCTGGTGCTCCGCCCACATCTTCTTGACCGAAGCCGATTTAAGATAACTGCTCCAAATATTTGTATTGTCGAAAATCATGGAATGTCCCCACTCTTTAAGTTCCTTTCTGAACCAGTCGCCGAGCGGAAGCGTAAAGCCCTTTTTGGGCAGATTTATTATCTGATGAGGAAGTCTTTTCCCGGCAAGCTGCCGCAACACCGCCTTCGTATATCGCCCCTGAAGCTTGGAGGATATGCTGAGTCTGTTGGCGTATTCCGCAAAAGAATGGTCCAGGAACGGGGCCCGGCATTCCAGCGATACGGACATGGAGGCGATATCGACCTTCGTCAGAATGTCATCACAAAGATGCATCCGCTGATCAGCCTCAAGCCAACGCTCGAGCGGATCGACCGACAATGCCTCGTCATAATATCCCGCAAAGCGGAAAAAATCGGCATTTCCGGCATCGTTCATTTCCGGAAGAAAATCGTTCTGAAAACATTTGTCCCGCCAATATTGGTGAAACAGCGGAGAATATTCCTCGCCGCGCTGTCTTGCATCTCCTGCAACGCACGCGAAATCAAAAAGATATGGAGAAAAAACGGATTTCGGCAGAAAAGATTTTAAAAGGACCGCCGCGTTCTTTCTCAGAAAATACGGAAATGTTCCTGCGGCGCGGCTTAATTTCAAATTCGCATATCTATCATAACCGGCAAACAACTCATCACCCCCATCGCCGCCAAGCGCCACTTTGACATGCTTTCTTGTTTCGCGGCTGATGTAATATGTAGGAATACTGGAATAGTCGGCATACGGTTGACCATAATGTTTCGCAAGCATTTCACTGACTTCCACAAAATCCGGCTTTATCAGAAACTTACGGTGCTCAGTATTTAAATGCGACGCGACAAGGGCCGCCGTCTCCGACTCATCACACCAACTTTCACCAGTAGACGCTGTAAAAGTTTTCACCGGCAAAGCAGACTGCTTCGCCATGGAAGCCGCAATCAGAGATGAATCAATTCCGCCAGAAAGAAAAAGCCCCAGCGGAACATCCGCTATCATCCTCAGCGAAACCGCTTTGTCGAATTTCTCCTGAAGCTCTTCCATATCGACAGCGGCATCCTCTCCGCAAACAGACGGCTTCCAATAATGCTTTACGGAAAGCATGGAATTACGAAATTCCGCACAGCATCCCGGCTGAAGACTGAATACATTCTTATATACCGTATCAGGCGAAGGAATATAGCAATATTTGAAGAACTGGCCAATCGCAGAAACATTTACGTTATGCGTAAAATTTTCCAGCCGCCAGAAGGCCTGGAGCTCGGACGCAAACGCAAAGGTATCCTCCGAATGCCAGTAAAAAAGTGGTTTCTCCCCGAAGCGGTCACGTGCGAGAAAGAGAACATCCTGTTTTGTATCATAAATCGCAAAAGCGAACATGCCGGTGAGATATCCGGTCATATTCCTGCCATACTCTTCCCATAGATGGACAAGGACTTCCGTATCTCCCTTCTCCTTCAGGGTGTGCCCCTTGCGACGCAGGTCGTCCGCGAGTTCCCTGTAATTATAAATTTCGCCGTTGAACGTTATCCATACGGAACCGTCCTCATTTGAGAGCGGCTGCTTCGAACCTTCCACATCTATAATGCTCAAGCGGCGGTGTCCCAGAAAAACCTTCGCGCTCGCGGCTGGCGCCTCCAGGGTCATCATGGAATCAGATTTGCCGGGATTAAGCGCTGCATATCCCCACCCGTCAGGGCCGCGGTGCTTTATTGCATCGGCCATGTCAGAGACGGAGCGTCCTGACAATCTGCTGGTCTTATTTATTATTCCGACAATTCCGCACATATCGGCTCTATTCAGTTACCCGTTTCTTAGCCCGGCCTTCAATCCCGTTATATCCGTAATGGACATCGATATCGACAAGTCCGGCCTCTTCATGCCAGCGCTTGTACGTCTTCAATGTTGCCGGAATATCGTATTTGGGAGAAAGCATATCGAATGTATCAAGATAGGCCCATTCCTTGAGAGTGGCGTCATCGGCATCCGGAAGCAGTCTGGAATAATCAGCCACAAGCATGAGCCAGTTCAGGGATTTGCCTATAGCGGGAATCCTGCTTATCAATCTGGCCAGCGGCCACATGAGATTAACATATTTCACGCAGAGCTTATACAGTTTTGCAGGGTTCATATGCCTGGTAACGGCTCTCACTATGTATTTGGGGCTGACTACGCAGGTTATGAAGCTCTTGAGATAAATGTCTGTGACAATACTGCCGCCCGGCTTTAGATATCTGACCAGGGTCTTCAATGCTTTTTCAGGATCAGGCGTATGCTGAATAACGCCGATACAGTATATTTTATCAAACGAATTTTCTTCGAACGGCATGTCAAATATGTTCGCCTGCGAGATACAAATATTTTCCCGTTGTCCGTTTGATTTATAATTGGCCTCGACCGCATTTGAGTAATCAAATGACAGAACAGTGGCTCCGGTATCCGCCGCATAAGCGGTGAAACGCCCAGAACCGCAACCGGCTTCGAGAATCAACTGCCCTGTCAGGTCAGATCCCCATTTTGTCTCTTTTTCAAAGCGTTCTTGTGAGATTGAGTGTTTGGATTTATAATCATACTGCGTATCGAAATGAGTATTCCATTCAAGGCCAAAACTGTCTGCGTAATTATGTGGCTCCACAAATCGCGGAATATAGTTTACAACGGGACATTCTCTGCCTGATTTTTCATCAAAAAGAATACCTGCCTTGATCCTATCGCCTTCAATCACTTCGTTTTTCAGAACAAAGGTATTGCCGGTCTTCGGATTCCTGAAATAATTAATGAATTCCTTCCGCATAACGCTCCATCTTGGTTAATTTAAGCCTTTAACGAGAGTTTGGTTTTACCTCCAAAACAATTACAGGATTTCAACAAAACGCAACAGCCGAACTTCAATCTGCGCTCCGCCCCGTCACTTACAGTACCTGAAAATCCCGACAGACAACACAAGTAACTTCTCAAGAAGGGCACCCCGGAGCACCCCCTGTTGAAACAAGGATAAGGGAGCACTTTATTCCTCCCCCGTTATTCAATAAATAAACACATTTACGTTACCATTACACACCATAATATCAACCCACTATTCCCTGTATGACCTATTTTTCTCCCTCATTGTGCAAAAAAAAGGTGTCGAAATTTGAGAAAAATAAAGACGAAGGGAAAAATAGAGGAATGGAGGTCCCTTATAAAGCTGCCCGGCAGCAATAAAAGAGAGTCCATTTTCCCCTGATTTCTTTTTTAAGACAGGAACTTATTAACGCTTTGGGCTAGTTTTTTACCGGCGGCGATTGCCCGCACTACCAGGGAGGCGCCGCTCGCAGCATCACCGGCGGCAAAGACTTTCCCCACAGCAAGACCGGATTCGGAATCAGCCTTGACGTTTCCGCGTTTATCCAATTCTATTCCGAACTGTTCGAGGGCTCCTTTTTTCTCGGCCCCTGTAAAGCCCATCGCGAGAAGCACCAGGTCGGCCTCTATCACAAATTCGCTGCCGGGCACTTCCTTGAATTTAACAGGTCTGCCGTCGACAATTTCCCATTCGACTTTGACAACATTGACCCTTCTCACATTGCCCGCACTGTCGCCCTCAAAACTCTTGGTGAGGATGTCCCACATTCTCGTACAGCCTTCTTTGTGACTGCTGGAGCTGCGCTTCTGGTAAGGCCACATCGGCCACGGGGTCGAAGAATCGCGCGATTCGGGAGGCTCTGGCATAATCTCTATCTGCGTCACGGAAGCGGCTTCCTGACGTATGGAGGTGCCCACGCAGTCGGAGCCGGTATCACCGCCGCCGATTACAAGGACCTTCAATCCGGAGGCCAGGATGTCTTTCTCTTCAAACTTTTCGCCGGACACGCGACAGTTTTGCTGCCATAGAAAGTCCATCGCAAAATGAACGTTCTTCAATTCCCTGCCTGGAACAGGAAGATCTCTCGGTATTTTTGCGCCGCAGGTTATGCAAACGGCGTCAAAGCGGTCCATGAGGAACCTCGCCGAAATATCGGAGCCGATATTAACGTGAGTCTCGAAGATGATGCCTTCGCGTTTCATTATCTCTACGCGGCGGTCGATGACTCTTTTATCAAGTTTAAAATCGGGTATGCCGTAACGCAGTAGGCCGCCCGGATTCCGTTCCCGTTCAAACACTGTAACGCTGTGACCCATCTTGTTCAGGTCGTCCGCTGTGGCAAGCCCTGCCGGGCCGGAGCCCACGACGGCGACTTTTTTACCTGTGCGTTTTTCAGGCGGTTCGGGTTTTATTATTCCGTCTTCATAACCTTTTTCTATTACGGCAAGCTCTATCTGTCTTATTGAAACAGGATCTCCATTCAATCCTGAGGTACAGGCGGCCTCACAGAGCGCCGGGCAAATCCTTCCCGTAAATTCGGGAAAGTTATTCGATGAATAAATTATCTGGAGAGCCTCTTTCCATCTACCGCTGTAAACGAGATCGTTGAACTCAGGTACTATATTTCCGAGCGGACAGCCGCAGCCGTGACAGAAAGGGATTCCGCAATCCATGCATCGTGAGGACTGGAGTTTTATTTCCTCCGGACTCAGGCGTTTTTCTACTTCCTTGTAATCGCGTATGCGTTGATATACCGGCCTGTACCCGGCATCTTTGCGTTCCACATCAATAAAACCTCTAGGATTTCCCATTTTCATTTCCTGTCATATCTGAATTTTATATTATAACTAGTAAAGCATTACTTCGCGTTTAACTTCCTCGTCCTCCTTAATCATCTTGCCGAGCACTTTCTTGTATTCTACCGGGAATACCTTTACAAATTTCGGGGCCTCATTTTCCCAGTCATCAAGGATTATCTTCGCCATCGGACTTCCAGTGTATTCGAGATGCTTTTCTATCATGGCGCGGAGTTCGTTCCTGTCCTCATCAAAAAGGACCGGGTCAAGGTCGACCATGTCAAGATTGCATTTTTCATTGAAGTCCTGATCGTAGACATAGGCTATCCCACCGCTCATCCCCGCGGCGAAGTTGACGCCGGTCGGTCCGATAACCACTACGCGTCCGCCCGTCATATATTCGCAGCCATGATCTCCGACACCCTCGACTACAGCGACGGCGCCGCTGTTACGTATCGCAAAACGTTCACCCGCTCGTCCGTTTATATAAACTTCGCCTCCGGTGGCGCCGTAAAGAAGGACGTTTCCGGCAATGACGTTTTTTTCAGGATTTTCTATATTTTTCGGCGGTTTTACGATAATCCTTCCGCCAGAAAGCCCTTTCCCCAAGTAGTCGTTGGACTCGCCCGTAAGGGTAAATGTTATTCCGTGTATAAGAAATGCTCCGAAGCTCTGTCCGGCGCAGCCTGTAAAATTCCCTTTAATGGTATTTTCAGGAAGCCCGGCAAGGCCGTATTTTTTGGCTATCAAACCTGACAGCATGGTGCCCGCCGTGCGATCGACATTACGGATGGAAAGATCGAAAGAAATCTTCTTTTTCTCTTCCACGGCCTCTTTTGTCAGTTCTATCAGCTTCTGATCAAATGCCTTGTCAATTCCGTGGTCCTGCTTCCTAAGGCAGCGCACCGGCAGTGACGGATCCGAGGGGCGCTCAAATATTTTTGAGAAATCGAGATTTTTCGCCTTCCAGAAATCTATTGCTCGATTCATCTCGAGAAGGTCGCTTCTGCCAATCATGTCGTCGAAATTCCTGAATCCGAGTTCCGCCATATATTCGCGGACTTCGGAAGCTATCATCTTCAGAAAATTAACTATATATTCGGGTTTCCCTGAAAAAAGTTTGCGCAGTTCAGGGTCTTGAGTGGCAACACCGACGGGACAGGTGTTCGAGTGGCATTTTCTCATCATCACACAGCCGCAGACGACAAGTATCGCGGTGCCGAAACCAAACTCCTCCGCACCGAGAAGAGCCGCAATCGTAATATCGCGTCCTGTTTTCATCTGACCATCGGCCTGCACTCTTATCCTGTCACGCAAGTGGTTGAGTACTAGAGTCTGCTGTGTTTCGGCAAGGCCGAGTTCCCACGGAAGTCCGGCATGCTTAATGGACGTAAGCGGGGATGCGCCTGTTCCGCCGTCATGCCCGCTTATAAGAACAAGGTCGGCATGTCCTTTGGCAACGCCTGCGGCAACTGTACCAACGCCGACTTCGGAAACGAGCTTAACGGAAATCCTGGCTTCGGGGTTTGCGCATTTGAGGTCGTAGATGAGCTGCGCCAGATCCTCAATAGAATAAATATCGTGATGAGGAGGAGGCGAAATAAGCGTTACTCCGGGAGTCGCGTGCCTGACTTTCGCTATTTCCTTATTAACCTTGTGCCCAGGCAACTGACCGCCCTCGCCGGGTTTTGCTCCCTGAGCAATTTTTATCTGGAGCTCTCTGGCATTTGCCAAATACTCAATGGTGACGCCGAAACGCGCACTGGCGACCTGCTTTATCGCGCTGCAGAGACTGTCGCCATTCGGAAGCCTCTTGTATCTTGCGGGGTCTTCGCCGCCTTCGCCGCTGTTGCTCATGCCGCCGATGCGGTTCATGGCTGCCGCTACCGTCTCATGGGTTTCCTTGCTGATGGAACCGAAGGACATTGCGCCAGTAACAAATCGTTTTATTATGGATTCGACACTTTCAACCTCATCAAGCGGCACGGGAACTGCCTTTTTAAACTTGAAGAGCCCCCTCAGAGTGCAGAGGTGTTCCGTCTGATTATTTATATATGACGCATACTCCTTGTAGAGGGTCATATTATTTGTCCTTGTCGCCTGCTGGAGCTTGGAAATAGTTTCCGGTGTCCAAAGGTGCTTTTCTTCATTTAGCCTGAAATGATACTGACCTCCGGCTTCGAGAAAATCGGGAGTCCCCTGCGCGGGATTATATGCCTTTTCGTAGCGCATATTGGCCTCCCTGGCTACCTCATCAAGGGCTATGCCCTCGATTCTGGAAGCTGTGCCGCAGAAATATTTATCAACGAGCGACGAGTTAAGCCCGACGGCCTCGAATATCTGCGCTCCGCGATAGCTTCTCAAGGTTGAGATGCCCATCTTGGACATTATTTTGAGAATGCCTTTTTTTGCGGCTGAAACATAATTTTCAAGCGCCTTTATCTCATCGATATCCTCACCGTAGTTGTCTTTCTCAAGAAGGTCTACACATGACGACAGAGCGAGGTATGGACATATCGCGGTAGCTCCATATCCCAAAAGAAGGGCGATGTGCATAACTTCGCGCGCCTCGCCCGTTTCGATAACAAGTCCTGAACTCGTGCGCCCCCCGCAGCGGACAAGGTGATGGTTTACGGCAGCAGTCGCAAGAAGCGACGGTATCGGAACTTGTCCTTCCTGAAGATTTTTATCGCTGAGAATGATAACGCTTTTTCCCTCATTCACCGCCTTTTCAGCTTTTAAGCAGACGTCTTCAATGGCTTTTTCAAGGGCTTTCCCATCTCCTTTTGCCGGAAACGCTATAGAAATTGTAACCGCTTGAAAATTATGGAGTTTAGTATTCCTCAAGCGTTGAATGTCACCTTCGGTCAGCACGGGTGATTTAAGCTTAACCAGCTGTGCGTGTCCCGGATTGCACTCGAGAATATTCGTCTTGTTGCCAATGAAAACAGTAAGGCTCATCACGAGTTCTTCACGGATGGGGTCTATCGGCGGATTCGTTACCTGTGCGAAAAGCTGTTTAAAATATGCGAAGAGCAGCTGCGGCTTGCTTGAAAGCACGGCCAACGCCGCATCATTGCCCATAGAGCCTGTTCCCTCTTTTCCCTCGGTAAACATCGGTGTGAGGAGCATATTTATTTCCTCGCGGGTATAACCAAAAAGCCTTTGCCACCTGAGAAGAGTCTCCTGCGACGGGTGATTGACGGCATATTCAATGAGTCCGCTCATCGGTATTTTATTTTCCTCGACCCAGCGGCGATACGGATAAGAGCGGGCCACGCGCATTTTGATTTCGCGGTTGAAAAGAACGCGCTTTTTATCAATGTCAACATAAAGTATTTGGCCCGCTCCCAGACGGCCTTTGCGCGCCACATTCGCAGGGTCTATATCAAGTACGCCCGTTTCGGACGCAAGTACCATGAAGTTGTCTTTAGTAATGGTATATCTGGCTGGGCGCAATCCATTTCTATCAAGACAGGCCCCTACCCTTCTTCCGTCGGAAAATACTATTGCCGCCGGGCCGTCCCAAGGCTCCATGAGTCCGGCATGATATTCGAAAAATCCCTTCAGGTCGCTGCCGATACGATATTTTTCGCCCCAGGCTTCGGGAACCATCATCATCGCCGTATGTGGCATGCTCCGGTCGTTGGCGACAAAAAATTCAAAGGCGTTGTCAAAACACGCCGAATCACTGAGGTCAGGCTGTATTATAGGCAGTATCTTTTCCATTTCGTTCCCCGGGAAAAACTCGGATTTGAAAGCCTTTTCGCGGGCTCGCATCGAATTTACATTCCCTTGAAGGGTGTTTATCTCACCATTATGTGCAATGTAGCGGAAGGGATGCGCAAGCCGCCAGGTGGGAAAGGTGTTCGTACTGTAACGCTGGTGCACTACCGCAAGTGCGCTTTTCATTTCCGGGCTTCTCAGGTCGGAGTAGAATTCCGGTATCTGCGGCGCGAGCAAAAGTCCCTTGTAGACAATCGTCCTGGACGACATGCTGCACACATAAAAAGCCTCGCCTATTTCATTGAAGTTCAACATTTCCTTTTCCGCCATCCGGCGTGCTGTATAAAGCTTTCTTTCAAACTCTTCTTCGCCAAGCTGTTTCTTTCCCTTGCCGATGAAAACCTGCTTTACGGACGGACAACTGTCGGACGCGAGCTTTCCGAGTCCGCTCTTGTCTGTAGGGACGTTTCGCCATGCGAGTACGGAAAGTCCTTCTTCTATTATGGCTGCGTCAACCTTACTTCTGCATATTTCTATAAGCTTCGGCTCGTCCGGCATAAATATCATGCCTACTGCGTAATCTCCCGCTTCCGGCAGTTTAAAGCCAAGTTCTTCTGCGGTCTTCTTAAAAAACTCATCGGGCATCTGGAAAAGCATCCCCGCTCCGTCGCCGGTGCTGTTGTCACTGCCCAAGGCCCCGCGGTGCTGGAGGTTCACAAGGACCTCAATGCCCTGCTCGATAATTTTATGTGTTTTTGTCCCGTCTATATTAACCACAAAGCCTACACCGCACGCGTCGTGCTCATTCTTGAAGTCATACAATCCGATTTTGCCTGGATGAAAACGCTTAAATTCAGTCATTTTACAAAGTTCCTCAAATTTAAAGACCGTTAAGGTACATCTTTCGGACAGCTTTTTAAAAATTCTTTTACAAAGATTTCGGTAAAAAACATTATTTCAAGGCTGAACCTTTAATCACCACACTTGTCGTTACCAGCCAGCTGCTACCATGACAATATATTTAAGATATTCGAAAGACGTTGTATCCATGAATCGTTGGTTGTTGCGAAATCCCGCGCGTTTTCCCTATATTGAGGCAACCCTGAAAAACTCTGACCACTGTTGAAATTCAGGGTCATCATCGAATTCGCATATACCGTATTTCTTTTTTGACGCTTTCTTTAAAGATTGGGAAGAGAAATTTAAAGAAACTAACGGAGAAAATGATGGAGAAAACTGAAAACAATACATATAGTCCCGAAAAACCGCTTGCTCACGAGAAGTGGGAGGAATTCTGCCAGCTCTATGCCGGCGAATGCTGGGGCGATGCCGAGAAAGCTTTCAAATCGGCGGGCCTCGATAAAGACCCCGCAACAAAAAAAGCCGCGCCGGGCAGACCGCGCAAAATCCTTCAGATAAAAGAGATTTACGAGAGAATCCTCTATCTCAGAAAAATAAAGTTCATCGAAAACGAGATGGACAGCCTCTGGATTGCCCAGCGCCGCAAGGAAATCGTCGAAAAAGCCGAGAAGGAAAGCGACCGGCTCAACGCCCTCAAAGACCTCGAAAAAGCCATAGAGGCCCTTTCAGCGGCGGCATCCGAAAAAAACGGCCCCGGCGTCACTATCGTCTTCAACTCAAAAGACAAGGGCATTCGCCCCTGACAAGGAACGTTTATGGCTCTCTCGCTTACGGAAAAACAGAAAAAAGGCTTGGAAATCCTGACGGAATCCGGCACTACAAAGGTTCTTTTTGACGGCGGCTCACGTTCGGGCAAAACTTCGCTCCTGACGGAGTATATCGTCATGAGAGCGTTTCAATATCCCGGCTGCCGTCAGCTCATAGCTCGAAAATTCAAGAACCACGCAAAGCAAAGCATCTGGAACGATACGCTGCGCAAGTACCTAACAGTCAATATCCCTGAGAGTCTCTACACAAAATCTGAAACAGAACTTATTGTGAATTTCTACAACGGATCATCAATAATAATCGGAGGACTTGACGACGATGAGCGCGTCGAGAAAATCCTCGGCAACGAGTATGTTACCATACTTCTCAACGAGGCCACACAGCTAAGCTGGGAAAGCGTCCAGATGATAATGACGCGCCTCGCGCAAAAGGTATACGACACCAACGGCGAAATGGCCGTACCGAAGCTCCTGCTCGACTGCAATCCGCGCGGACCGAGACACTGGCTCCACATGGCGGGGGTAAGGCACATAGACCCTTTTTCAGGAAAACCGCTTCCGGACGCCGCGAAATGGGCGCGGATTTCATGGTCTGCGTATGACAATCTCTCGAACCTTCCGCGCGAATATATAGAAACCCTCGAATCTCTTCCGGAAAATATGCGAGACAGAATGCTTCACGGTATCTGGCGCGGCAATGCCGGAGCGGTCTACGATGAATTCGACGAATCGACTCATCTCGTCAAACCTTTCCCAATCCCGGAGCACTGGCAGAAATTCCGCGCAATCGACTTCGGCTACACAAACCCCTTTGTCTGCCTGTGGGGCGCGCTTGACCATGACAACAGGCTCTATATTTACAGAGAACTCTACAAGGCCCGCGAACGCACGGCAGTTCATGCCGAGAATATTAAGAAACTCTCGGAAAATGAAAAAATCCGCCTTTCCGTCGCCGACCATGATGCCGGTGAACGCGCGGAGCTTGAATCCGCCGGAATCAACACCGAATGCGCACTGAAAAATATAGCGACAGGCATTCAGTCCGTTAAAAACCGCCTCGTTATTCAGACTGATGGCAAGCCAAGACTCTTTTTCTTTTCAGACCTTCCGAACATTATTTCCGAGATTTACGATTACTCATGGAAAAGCTCTTCGGACAGTTCCTGCGCGCCGGAAGAGCCGGTCAAGGAAAACGACCACGCAATGGACGCTATGCGCTACATGGTCATGGCGATAGATCGCGCAAAATCGGTCGATACAAGGGTTGCGTCCGCAAGCATTTCCGACGGTCGTTACGGCTGAGTTTCAACGGCTATCACGTCAAAATCATCCAGTTCCGGCAACACGATAACACCTGACTCGCTCGCCAACGTACAGTCTTTTCGCAGCGACCTTTCCTTTTTGATCTCTTTCAGGGTCTTGACATGCCGCCCGTATAGTTGAATAAGATGAAATATTGTTTCTCCGCTGTCAAGGTTTTTCCTGATTGTGAAATCCACCGATTCCGGCGCATTAAGAAGTTCAACATCCAGTGCCGTGTCATTTTCAAATTTTAAACCCTCTTTTTTTCCAAAAAAAGGAGCATCTGCTTCGAATCGAACTTGAATAAGAAGACAATGAAAGTTAAACTGAATTTGTGTGCAGATTAGGAAAATTGGTTTCATCCGGTATTCCTGCAAATACTGTACACCCAGTCCGTTCCCTGATGAGCGGGTTTTAAATCAGGTATGTACTCTGTAAGGTTTTTTAACGCTAATTGCAAGGAATAAAAATGAACAGCGAAAAAGTTTTTCAGGAAATTATGGAACGTCTTTCAAAGCATGAACTTACAAAGATAGTGGCCGCGGGATCGACAAATACTGACAAGTCGGCACTCGCCGAAGGCGCGTCCGTTTGGCTTGACTGGCTTGATGTCGTAATTTCCGGCAAATACGGGCGCATTCATCACGTAATAAATACAGCTACATCCGGGCAGACCAGCTCCGAAATGCTTGAGTTCCTCGAAAGCGATGCCTTAAGCTATAAACCCGAAATCCTGATTATAACAGCAGGTGAAGAGGACTGCGACCTTCAGAACAATATAAGCGTTGAAAAATTTACGGAAAATCTCAAGGCCATGGTAAGCAAAGCCAGAGAAAGCGTCCCGGGCATTATAATAGTTCTTCAGACCTCGCCGGGATTCGACAGAAAGATGCTGGCCGACGACGGAGAAGAAGGCAAGGCCGAAGCACACAAAGCATATATGGATGCCGTAAGAGAAGCCGCAAAGTCCGAAAACTGCCTCCTCTCCGATATAGATGAAAGAATGGAACTCCTCCGAGGCTCCTACCCCGAGGAATACAGGGAAATCATGCAGGACTCATGCACACTGAACTGTACAGGGCATATGCTATGGGGACTCGACCTCGGCAGACTTTTCGGAGGCAAACTTCCCGAATCACAGGAACTATACTGTGAAGAGGGCCTTGGTTTCCAGTCGTTGCTTGATAACCTCTCTGAAGAGGAATAAGGCGACTCTATTAATCAGAGGGACGTTTATGAATATCGAAGACTTGCGGAAAAAAATAGCCGGAGCAGATGAAAAAATACTCTCGCTTATAAACGAGCGCTATCGTGTTTCCCATGAACTTGCAGAACTCAGGGAAAAAGGCGAAAAGTACTTGCCCGAAGATGAAAAGGCCGCGCTCGCTAAATTGCTCTCGATAAACGAGGGCCCCGCCTTGAAAAATACTGTCAGCGCCGTCTTCCGCGAAATTTTTTCAGGATCTTCGGCTATCGAACGTCAGCTCAAAGTCGCATTTCTTGGACCGGAAGCGACATTTTCGCATCTTGCCGCGCTCGCTAAATTCGGCAGAAGCGTTCATTTCGAGCCGAAAAGCAATATCTCGGACGTTTTCCGTGACGTTGAGACCTTCCACGTCGATTTCGGTTGCGTACCGGTGGAGAACTCCACCGAAGGCGCGGTAAATCATACCCTTGATATGTTCCTCGACTCGTCCGTTTTTATACGCGACGAGATAAATCTGAGAATCCATCACAACCTGATGGCAAAATGCCCTTTCAAAGAAATAAAAAGGGTCTACAGCCATGTGCAGGTGCTCGGACAGTGCCGCAACTGGCTTCTTGCCAATCTTCCGCACGCTGATATAATCGAAGCGTCAAGTTCGACGAAGGCCGCGGAAATAGCTTTGTCCGAAAAAGGGTCTGCCGCGATAGCAAGCACGCTGGCAGCAGAACTTTACAAGCTTGACATACTTTCGGAAAATATCGAAGACAATCCGCACAACACTACCCGTTTTATGATACTCGGGCGCGAAGAACCCCAGCCGACAGGTTCGGATAAAACGTCCATTTGCTTCGCAATAAAGGACAGGGTCGGCGCGCTGTACGACTGCCTTCTCCCATTTAAGGATGAAGAACTTACACTTACAATGATTGAGAGCCGCCCCTCAAAGCGCAGAAAATGGGAATACTTTTTCTTCATGGATATTCTTGGTCATCATTCGGATGAAAAGGTCAAACGCGCGATGGGCAAACTTGAGAATATGGCACAGTCGCTCCGCATACTCGGCAGCTATCCGCGCTCCACACACGAACAGTGATTTTTCAGAAACACCAATCCGCGATAACGGCTCTGTAAATTTTTGCCGCTTCGGTTATTTTTGATACATAACAAAACTCGTCGGTCTTGTGTGCCTGCAACGCTTCGCCGGGGCCCATTATGATGGTTGGCGGGTCTCCAAATGCTTTTCTCAGCGAAACGGCATCGGTGAAATAAGTCAGGCCTTTCAACGAGGGTTTTACAAAACCCTGTTCTTGATATATCCCGAAAACCTTTTTTATCCAAGGATCTGAAGGATTGCTCACAAAACCGCAGTTGTCATCGACAATATCGAAAGACGCATCTTTGCCTGTGATTTTCCTGACCGCGGAAAGGATTTCCTTATGCGTAATTTCAGGGACAGACCTGATGTCGACGTAAAGCGCCGCATGGTCGGGAACAAGATTGTAGTTGACTCCGCCTTCTATCTTTCCGACATTTATCGTCGCGCTTCCCAGAATTTTATTCTTCGCCGTGAACTTCAAGTCTCTCAACCTCAGTGCGGCCTCGGCGGCTTTGTAAATGGCACTGACTCCTTTTTCCGGCATTGAGCCGTGAGCTGAAACACCTTTAAATGAAAGCTTTACCCAGAGCGAACCCTTGTGTCCCACATAGGGATAGTTCGAGGTCGGCTCACAGACGACTATCGCGCCCGCCCCGCCTTTAAAAAGCTTATTCTCACACATGAATTTTGTGCCGCGGCATGATTCCTCTTCGGCGGCGGTAATGGCAAGCTTGATGCCTCGCTTCAGGGGCTTGGAAGATGTGGCTGAAACGGCTGCTGAAATCATTGCGGCAACCCCGCTTTTCATGTCCGATGAACCGCGCCCATAGAGTTTATCTCCGGAAATTTCGGCACCCAGCGGCTTCTTTGTCCATGCCGCGTCGCCGAAGGGAACAATATCCATGTGTCCGGTAAAGCATATCGGCAAATCCTTTGCCGTCCCCGGAAAATCGGCGATAATATTTGTTCTTCCGGGTTCGAGTTCGAAACACTCGATATTGAATTTTGCCTTACGCAGAATTTCAATAAGAAACGCGGCGCATTTTTTTTCAGTCGCTCGCGCGGTAGTATCGAATGTGATAAGTTTTTTCGTAAGCGCGACAGGGTCGATCTTCATGGTTTTCATGAGAGATATTTCCGCATTTAATTTTTAGATTGTTGCGGAGCTGATCTCGCCGTTACCGTCGGCCGATTCCTTGGAAATGGCAACGCGTCCTGAACGGGCTAGATCGATAATTCCGTACTCAGACATAAGCTGGATGAAATTATCTATCTTGTCGGCCCTTCCGTGAATCTCAATGCCGAGTTCATCTTTGTGGACAGTGATGATTTTGGCATCGAATATTTCAGATACCTGTATTATTTCGGCACGTATCTTCTTGGGGGCTTTGACTTTTATAAGCGCTATTTCGCGTTCAATAAAAAGACTTCCCGTAAGGTCTGTCACCGAAATGACTTCGACAAGTTTCCTTAGCTGTTTGTAGATCTGCTCAAGAATCATGTCGTCGCCTGATGTTACTATTGTCATTTTGGAGACGGCTGGATCATGTGTCTCATTCACCGTGAGAGACGATATATTGTAACCTCTTCCGCTGAAAAGGCCTGCGACTCTCGCCAAAACGCCGAATTTGTTCCTTACAAGTACCGAAAATGTGTGTTTCTTCTGCATTGGATTCTCCTTTATTTCAGGGTATTTTATTTAATTGAGCATTACCTGTCCGCCGGTGACGGGAATCGCCTGTCCGGTTTCATATTTCTGTTCTACCGCGTAGACGATGGCCTTCGCGACATCCGCCGGGAAGCAGCCTCTGTTCATGGGGACTTTGCTTTCGTAGAACTTCTTCACATCTTCTATCGTTTTTGCACCTGGGACTTTACCACTGTTGAGGTACTGGACAAAGAGACCCTTTTCCGGATCGCTCCAGAGGGGGCCGTCGAAGAAGTTTCCTGGACAAACACTGTTGACCTTTATTTTGTCCTCGATAAGTTCGAGGGCGAAGCTCTGAGTAAGTCCGATGGTCCCGAATTTGCTTCCTGCGTAAGCGGCGTTGCGGTTGCTTCCGGCGAGTCCGCTCTTGGAGTTGATCTGAACGATGTCCGTCCAGGAACCGCACTCGGCATTCTGGATGGACATTACACGGGCTATGTGCTTGACACACAGGAAGTAACCCGTGTAGTTGATATCGGTTACAAAACTCCAGTCCTTCTTATCGAATGTTTTTGTCGGACCTGCCTTGAGGACTCCCGCGTTGGCGACAAATATGTCGACTCCGCCGCATATATCCACGAGGTCGCGCGCCATTTTTTCAACGGACGTTTCATCGGAAATATTGACCTGGAGCGCGAAAGATTTTCCCTTGCCGTACAGGGAACAAAGCTTGTCGGCGGCGATTTCGGCTCCTGAGAAATTCATGTCGGCAATCGCGGCTACCGCGCCCTCCTTGACGAGTTCCTCGGCGATGCCGAAGCCAAAGCCCTGAGCTCCGCCGGTAATGACTGCGATTTTGCCTTCAAGCCTTCCTTGCGCAGAGCCGGAAGCGACTTTTTTCCTGTAGGACTCCACTTCCCAGTTCTCAATGAATTCCCTGTGTTTCGGAGAAAGGAAGGACTCTCCACCGAATGCGATCGCGAGCTGAGCTACGAGAGCGGCATCCCTGGCAAGATCGGCAACAGTAAGGGCGTCGTTATAAGTTTTCCCCGCGCAGAAAACGGCCTTGCCGGGAACGGAAACAACAAGCGGAAGACAGCCTTTTTCGGCCTTGAATTTTTCGATAACTTCCTTGGACGGGCTGTCCGTTATCAGCGCATAACTCTTTGCGTAAACAACATGATCGGGAGTCAGCGGTCCTTCGGAAACTTTCATCGGAGGAAGCGATACCACAGCAGACTTCGAGCCACCGCCTAGCCATGAGCGCAGTTTCGGCGCGGTCTCGAACGCAAACGCGTCGTCTCTTTCGCCGTGAGCCAGTTCGGTCGAAACACCCGCCTCCTTATAACAGGCTGTGAGTTTTTCCATCATCGACAGGTATATTTTATTTATTTCAGCCTCGGTATCGGCGGAAACAAATACGCCGTGATTCCTGAGAATCACTATTTTCGGAGCGGAACCTCTGGCTTTCGCATATTTATCGAGTTCGCCGGCAACGTGTTTCGCAAGAGTATAGCCGGGGTCGACATATTCAATCCAGAGCGCGTCGGGGAAAAGCTTTGCGCATTCGGCGGCGCCGTTCTTCCCGCAGGTCATACCGTTTACGAAGCAGGGATGGAGGTGGACGACATATTTATACGGAAGCGATTCGTGCAACGGAGCTTCGACAGATGGCCGTCCCGACGAATCGAAGGCAACCGCGTCCGACATTATCTTTTTGACGACAGCTTCCCTTTCCGAGGGCTGGAATTTGCTTTCGTCAAGATTGAAGACATTTCGCACTTTTTCCCTGCTCATCTTCACAAAGTCGGCTTCCTTTATCTTGGCGAGGGTTACTCCGCTGGGCTTGACGTAAAGATAGTCATTGTCCTTGTAAGAGGTGTTGCCGCCGCCCGCGAGAACAAATCTCTGGTCGGCCCCGTAAAAATTCGAAAGTCCCGTGATTGTTTTAAGCGACATATTTGAAATCTCCCTTTTTATCAGTTGTTTTCGACCATGACGGAATTGCGGTTTTTAAAGATTCTCTTCAAAACGAAAAAGCTTTCCACGAGCATCCACAGCTCAAGGCAGGATATCATGGCTCCCACAAATAAAAGGAGCCAGTTCCCGGCATGGATAAATCCGTGGATGGTATTGAACATTGCCCAGGCCGTCATGACAAGCATGAACAGCATCGGTATGAGAGTAACGTAAATCGGACAGCGCTTCACCGCTAGATAAACGGTAATTACTAGAAGCGCCAGACCGCCGAGAAGCTGGTTTGTACAGCCGAAGAGCGGCCAAAGAGTCAACGCGCCTTTTCCCGAACTGCCGTTGTGAAAAGCAAGGAGAAAGGCCGTCCCGACAGCCAGCGATGTGGCGGCATGTTTGTTAGTAAAAAGTTTCGAGGAGAAGCTTTCGGAAAGCTCGGTTATGATGTAACGCTGTATCCTCGTTGCAGTGTCGAGCGTCGTCGCAGCAAATGAAGCGATGAAAACGCCCATCAGCGTATTGGAAATCATCGGCGGAATGCCGATGCCCTCAAGCATCCGGGAGGAACCCGTTATGAACGCTTTTATATTGTGTCCAAGCCCGCCGCTGTTGACGCTTCCCCAGCTCGAATACTGGTGATTGAAGGCATCGGCGCCCTTATAAAGCACACCGCCGTCCTCAAGCCCCAGTCCGACCCCCGCGCCGCAGGCTATTATAACAATGACCGCGACCATCCCCTCAATAAGCATGCTTCCATAGCCGATGAATAAGGAATTAGGTTCGCTGTCGCACTGCTTGGAGCTTGTTCCGGACGATACTAGGCTGTGAAAGCCCGATATCGCTCCACATGCTATTACTACAAAAATCAGAGGAAACATCGGCGGCGCTCCCGTCGGGTGCCAGTTCACCACAGGCGCGACCATTTCAGGCCTGGTGACGATTATTCCGAGCGCGAGCAGCGTGAGCGCGACAAAGAGCTGGTGGGAGTTTATATAGTCCCTCGGCTGGAGTAGGACATTTACAGGAAGGATCGATGCGAAATAGACATATACGAGCATCAGAAGCACCCATATCGCAACAGGTTCAATCTTGAAAAGAACGGTTCCGCCAGCTCCGACAGCCTCGAATGTCGGCATATACACCGGCATCCATGAGCCAATGACAATCGTCACATACATAAGCGCCACCGCGGCTATGCTGGGCCAGAAAAGAGATGCTTTTTTCTTATAGATAAAATAACCCAGCGTTATCGCTATCGGTATCTGGAACCATACCGGAAATACCGACTCAGGATAAAGTCTGAAAACTTCCCCTATCACAACGCCGAATATGGCGATTACGATTAGAAGCACGAAGAATATTATAAAAAGGAAAAGCAGTTTTGCCCGCGGACTTATCATATCGCCGGCTACGTCGCCGATTGAACGGCCTCTGTTTCTCATTGAAACCACGAGCGTCCCGAAATCGTGTACCGCGCCCATGAAGACAGAACCAAGCAGAACCCATATCAATGCGGGAAGCCAGCCCCATATTATCGCTATCGCGGGCCCTACGATGGGACCGGTTCCGGCTATCGACGTAAAGTGGTGCCCGAAAAGCACCTGTTTTTTGGAGGGAACGTAATCGACATTGTCCTCGAATTTAACACTTGGCGCCTCGTTTTCGGCGTTGAGTTTGAATATCTTTCTCCCAAGATATCTGCCATAAGTGTAGTAGGCTATCAGGTAAAAAATACCTGCACCGATTGCGAGAACAAGAGAGTTCATGAAAGGTTTCCTTTATTAAAAAAACCGGAAGTCAGGACTGGGCATTCCATGGAACCGGATTCTTGTGAATATACATTATTTTTGTTCAAAGTCCAAAAAAAAATCATGAAATACTTTAAGCTATTCTTTTCAATTTGCTTAAATCCGAATGCTGTATTACAGTTAATAAAGGGAAAATAAAGGATGCCATTATAGATAACTAAGCAAATATAAAACAAAATAAAATAAATAGTCTTTTCGATAGTTGTTTTTAACTGAAACCAGCAAAGTACGGCATAAGCAACCTGTTGAAGAGAGTAGCTCTGGCGCACTCTTTTTACATGCTTATGCGGGTCTTGCTGGACCTCAGTTAAAGTGTAATTAGAGTGCGCCTTTTTATTGGGCGCGCTCCGTAAAAAAAAGGAGGTTCCCGTGAAAGGAAGAAGAGATTACGTACTGGATCCGAGTGAAAATGATGAAAGCGAAACAAGTTCGCCGGAAGTCGCGCTGCTGAAACTGCTTACTGCTTTTTCGCTGGACATCAAAGAGATTCGCGCCCTCACGTACAGACACATGCATCTGCGTATCGGAGAATGGAAAAAACAAAAACGTATCCATTATTGATTATCTGAAGCCATCACGTCAGCCATCTCAGAAAGTTGCCGGGAGTAATTGTTTCCACCGTGGCTCCCGGATATGATTCGGCGAACGCTTTCGGCGCTCTGACATTTTTCCCGGACTTCCATTTGAATTCAAAACCGCCTAACTTTCCCTGGGAATCTTCCAGATAATCAATTTCCTGCTGCTGGTAAGTACGCCAGAAATAAGCATTGACATAACGTTGGCAGAGCGAATTATATTTCATCCGTTCGGCAATGATGAAATTTTCCCACAGAACTCCCGTATCACTCCTGAATTCAACTGAATTATAATTTTGTATCAAAGAGTTACGAATTCCGGTATCGTAGAAATATATCTTCCGCATTTTCGTCAGTTCATTGCGCAAGTTGCGACTGAACGGACCGAGACTGAATATCACAAAAGATTTTTCCAAAAGGTCGATGTAATTGGCGACAGTCTGCTTATTGACCCCTAATTTTCCCGCAAGTTCGTTATATGAAACTTCCGAACCGATCTGAAACGCCAGATGCAGAAGAAGTTTTTCGAGAATTTCGGGCCGCTTTATATTCTGGTACTGAAGAACGTCTTTATACAGGTAGCTTGATGAAAGTTCTTTCAATATCATCTCTGCATTTTCAGGAGCGTTTATTGCTGCGGGATACATTCCGTAAAGCATCCGGCGTTCAAGGAGTCTTTTAAGTTCGATTTCACTGCATTCTCCTCCCAGCTCCATTAATGAAAAGGGATAGAGATGAAACTCAAATTTTCTTCCGGTCAGCGGTTCCTTGATCACATTTGAAAGATCGAGGCTTGACGAACCGGTCGCCACTATCTGAAGCTTCGGGAAATTATCGACAAAAAGCTTCAGCGTCAAGCCGATATTTTTCACTCTCTGAGCCTCGTCGATAAAAACGACCTTATGTTTTCCGGCAAGCCCGTGAAGTTCCGTTGAACTTTTATCAGTCAAGGCATTCCGGACATCAGGTTCATCGCAATTAAGATAAACCGAGTCCGTATATTTCTCTTGCAATTGACGTATCAGCGTTGTTTTTCCAACCTGCCGCGCTCCATAAATAATAATTGCGCGTTGTTTGAAAAAACATTTTTCAACTTGCTCCAGAATTATTCTTTTTATCATAACAGCAGCCTTTTTTATATTAAACAAGGTCGGTCAACTGGCCTAATTTATACTAAATTGAGTCAGTTGTCAAGGATTTCAGTGTTTTTATGTTGACTTATTTCAGAGGGAAGATTATAATATAATAGTGCTAATGTATAGCGCTATAGTATTTAAGGATTAAATTATGACTGAAACCCTCTTTTCTCTGGGAATTGATTTCGGAAGCAATTCAGTACGCGCACTTATAATAGATACTGCTGACGGCAAAGAATACGGAGCCGGATCATGCGGATACCCGGGCGGCGTCAACGGAGTTTACATTCAGGCCGGAAACCAGAATCTAGCGCGGCAGAACCCGGATTCTTATCTGGACGCTATGACTTTGGCAGTAAAAGAAGCGCTGGAACAGGCCGCGAAAAAAGACGGCTTCAAGGTTAGCAATATTATCGGAATTGGAACCGATGCCACGGCATCAACGCCTATTCCGGTAAACATAAAAATGATTCCCCTGTCACGCATCGAAAAATTCAAAGACAACCTGAACTCATATGCGTGGATGTGGAAAGACCACACCTCTATCGAAGAAGCGGAAAAGATAAACGCGCTTGCCCGGGAAATACGTCCGCAATACCTCGAAAAATGCGGCGGCACTTACTCGTCCGAATGGTTTTTCGCCAAAATATGGCACTGCATGAATGTTGACAGGGAAGTCTTCAGTAACGCATATTCATGGGTGGAGTTTTCAGATTTCATTCCAGCCGTGCTCTGCGGAATAAAGAAGCCGGAGGATATTAAAAGAAATATCTGCGCAGCCGGACATAAAGGCTCCTACAGCGAAGAATGGAACGGCTTGCCGGACAAAGAATTTCTTAATAGACTCGCTCCTGAACTTGTCGAACTCCTCCCACGCCTCTACCGCAAAGTTTACACAGCCGACAATCAGGCGGGACGGCTCTCTTCCGAGTGGAGCAAAATCCTCGGACTTAAAGAGGGAATCCCGGTAGCCGTCGGCGCGATAGACGCACACCTCGGTGCAGTCGGGTCAGGCGTCGGAACAGGCAAGCTTGTAAAGATAATCGGTACATCGTCATGCGACATTACTGTTTCGCCGTCAGACAGCAAACTGCCGCCCGTCCCCGGTGTTTGCGGAATTGTGAACGGCTCGGTAATTCCCGGTTATTACGGAATAGAGGCGGGACAGGCCGCGGTCGGCGACATATTAAGCTGGTTCGTAACTCAAATTTGCGGCGGAGACAGCCAACTTTTCGAAAGCCTCAGCAGGGAAGCATCGGCACTCCGCCCCGGACAAAGCGGACTCATCGCGCTCGACTGGCAAAACGGGAACAGAAACATTCTCGGAGATCAGAAGCTCACTGGTATGCTGCTTGGGATGACCCTCCACACGTCGCGCGCCGAAATCTACAGAGCGTTAATAGAGGCTGTCGCCTTCGGTGCAAGAAAAATTCTGGAACGCTTGAAAGAATATGATATATCGATAAACGAAATCATATGCTGCGGCGGAATCGCTGAAAAAAATCCGTTCTTCATGCAGACTCATGCCGATATATTGAAAATGCCCATGAAAATCTCAACCGCCCCCGAAAGCTGTGCGCTTGGGGCGGCCATTTACGGAGCCGTAGCGGGCGGCAGATATGAAAAAGTCGAAGATGCCCAGAAAAATATTTGTTCATTCAAGGATAAAGTCTATATTCCTGACGGGGAAAGGACCGCAGTCTATGATGAACTTTATAAGATTTATTCTGAACTTCATGACAGTTTCGGGGTCGGCGGAAAAAGCTTCGACCATTTCAACGTAATGAAAAAACTGCTGGATATAAAAAATCAATAAAGGAGGAATTCCTATGCCTAAGAAAGAAAATTTGGGAAGCGCGCCGCTCTGCAACAGACTTAGAGGACGACTGCCCAAAGTCGGAATAAGGCCCGCAATCGATGGCAGGCGCGGCGGCGTAAGAGAGTCGCTCGAAGCCCAGACAATGAATATGGCGAAGGCCGCCGCTGAACTCATCTCATCGAAACTCAAACACCCTAACGGCATGAAGGTCGAGTGCGTGATTGCGGATACTTGCATCGGTGGAGTCGCCGAATCCGCCGCGTGTGCCGATAAATTTGAGAAAGAGGGTGTAGGCGTTTCACTCACTGTGACGCCTTGCTGGTGTTATGGCTCCGAAACAATGGATATGGACCGACTTACTCCAAAGGCCATTTGGGGCTTCAACGGTACCGAACGACCGGGAGCCGTTTATCTGGCTGCCGCTCTGGCCGCTCATTCGCAAAAAGGCATTCCGGCTTTTGGGATATATGGTAGAGACGTCCAAAACGCCGACGAAAAAAAGATTCCCGCGGATGTCGAAGAAAAAATACTCCGTTTTACGAGAGCTGCGCTTGCCGCTTCTACAATGAAAGGCAAGTCTTACCTCTCGATGGGTAATGTATCGATGGGCATTGCCGGGTCCATAACAAACGAGGATTTCTTCCAGGACTATCTCGGAATGCGCAACGAATATGTCGATATGTCCGAGTTCATAAGAAGAATGGATGAGGGTATTTACGACAAGGAAGAGTTTAAGAAGGCGCTCGCATGGGTAAAAAAATATTGTCCCGAGGGCAAAGATTATAACTCCCCGTCAAACCGAAAGTCGAAGGAACGCAGAGCCTCCGAATGGGAAATTTGCATAAAAATGACAATGATTGCGCGCGATCTCATGATCGGCTCAGAAAGGCTTGCGAAACTCGGGTTCGGCGAAGAGGCCCTCGGTCACAATGCAATTGCTTCGGGTTTCCAGGGACAAAGGCATTGGACAGATCATTTCCCGAATGGCGACTTCATGGAAAGCATACTCAATTCATCCTTCGACTGGAACGGAATCCGTCAGTCATATATAGTCGCAACTGAAAACGACACACTGAACGGAGTCGCCATGCTATTCGGACACCTCCTCACAAATACGGCGCAGGGCTTCTCCGACGTCCGTACATTCTGGAGTCCCGAAGCTATCAAAAAAGCAACCGGACATGCCCTGAAAGGCCATGCGGCCAACGGAATAATCCACCTTATAAATTCCGGCTCAACCACACTCGACGCGACAGGGCAGCAGTCTTCCGGCGGAAAACCCGCAATGAAACCGTTCTGGGAAATAAAATCCGAAGAAGCTGAAAAATGCATTAACGCGACTAACTGGCCTCCAGCCATCAACGAATATTTCAGAGGCGGCGGCTTTTCATCATGCTTTACCAGCAAGGCAGGAATGCCCATAACCCTCTCCAGAATAAATCTGATTAAAGGACTGGGCCCCGTACTCCAAATCGCCGAAGGCTTCACCGTTGAACTTCCGAAAAAAGTACATAAGGCCCTTGATGAAAGAACAAATCCCACATGGCCGACCACTTGGTTCGCTCCGCGCCTGACAGGTAAAGGCGCGTTTGACAGTGTTTACAACGTGATGGCAAACTGGGGAGCAAATCACGGAGCATTCAGTTACGGGCATGTAGGGGCCGACCTTATAACGCTCGCGTCCATGCTCCGTATTCCGGTCTGCATGCACAACGTGCCGGAAGAAAATATATTCCGTCCCAGTGCGTGGAGTGCGTTCGGAATGGAAAAGGAAGGGTCCGACTACAGGGCGTGTTCTAATTTCGGCCCTCTCTACAGATAAAATCACGGGGATGTGATGTGGCTGATAATATCGCGCAGTCTTATTATTCCGTAGGCTTTCCCTTTGCGGTCGGAGACCAGCGCGATGGCCTCCTTCTGCCTCTGCATCTTAAAGAGCGCCTTCTGCAAACTGGTGTTCACGTCGAGCCTGATGATCTCACGAATACAGGTCTCGATGTTTTTTTCATGATTGTCTACAGCCGTGAGGATATCGAAAAAGCGCACGATCCCGACAATATTCGAGGGTTTTCCGGAATATACGGGAATCCTCATTATTTCATTTTGACCGAACAGCTTGAGACATTCGCCCGGTGCGGAGCCCACCGGGATTACGGATGAATTTTCGAGCGGCAGCATAACGTCGGTAACGGGAACCTCGGCGATGTTAATAGTACGGTTTATCATATTGTTGGCCATCTTTCCGATCATTCCGTCGTGCCGTCCCTCCGAAATGTAGTGGTGAAGGAGTCCCATATCAATATTTTTAAGCTGGATCGACATATCTTTTCCTGCTCTTGAAGTAAGAGTCCTGGCCAATACTTTCAGAGGATAAGTTATCGGGAAAAACAATACTAAAAATATCCTTTGCAGAGAAGCCAGGCGATACATTAAAGTCTCAGCCTTTTTCCGGAAGATGTTTTTCGGAAGAAATTCTCCGAAAATAAAGACTGGTATCATTAGAATGAATGTCGCCGCTATTTCAGCCGACCAAGGGAAAAAATTAAAAATAAAGATTGTCTCCAATGGCGCAATTCCCGCTTTTATCACAAAATTAGTCGTTTCAGACGAAATGAAGTAATTCACACAATTATTCCCAACCAGCACCGTAAAAATAAAGAGTTGCGGATTTTGGAGGTTTTTAAAAAGAATTCGCGCCGATTTGCTGCCTTGCTTCAGCCGGTGATTCAATCTGACACGGTTAATTGAATAACTTCCCGTCTCCATACCGGAAAAAAAGGCAGATCCCGCCAGCGCAATAACAAAAGATATTAAGAAAGTCATCATCCCTCCGCACCCCCGCTTACTTTCACCATTACTATTACTGTTTCTATTCTCCTTTTTCCCATTTTCTCAACAGTAAACCTGAGGTTCATGAACGAGACAGTGTCTCCACGCTGCGGAATACGCCCAAGAAGAAGCGTTACAAAGCCGCCTACCGTTGTCGTTTCGAGAGCGCGTTCTTCAAGTTTGGGTAATGAATTCCCAAAAAAATCTTTCCATGACATGATTGAAAGACAACCGGGTATTCTGTACTTGTTTTTCCCGATGTGTGCGACGGACGCTTCTTTCGAGTCAGTGAAATCATCCTCAAGGTTCCCGGAAAATTCTTCGACGACGTCCTTATACGTCACCATTCCCGACACACCGCCGAACTCGTCGACTACGATTACCAGGGGAAGCTTCTGATCCGTCATTTTTTCAAGAAGCTGGGACACCTTTATTGTTTCAGGGACAAAACTTACCGGCCTTACGAAATCCGATACAGTCCCCTTTCTATCGGGCGCCAGACATATTTCCTTTGCGCTTGCCATACCGCTTATATTTTCTCTTTCTCCTTTATAAGTAAGCAAAAAGAAAAACCTGTTTTTCTTGGCGAAATCAAGAGCGTCGTCGATAGAGCTTTCATGCGGGATGGCAAGCATTTCCGTGCGCGGAGTCATTATGTATTTTGCCTTGAGTCTGTTAAGTTCCATGATGTCCTGAATCATGCTGCTGGTATCCCTGTCCAGAAGTCCCTCTGTTTCGCTTATTCCTAGTAGCATGGAAAATTCTTCAGAGTTGATGAGCGGTTCTCTTTCTCTGCCGATGTCAGGCTCAAACTTCTCAGCAAAAAGCACGAGGCACTGCGTTATCGGAAATACCGCGGACTGCCATATTTTCAAAGGAATAGCGGCAAGTGTGGAAATAGTGAGCGGAAAGGCTACCCCTATCGCCTTAGGTGTTATTTCCCCGAATATTATCACAGAAAAAAGGACCAGCAGTCCGGCGGCTATTTCAATAAAATGACCGTGCCCGCCAAGCCTTGAAAGCATAGTTGCGCTTATACAGAAAAAAAGTGTATTCACCATGAGGTTTCCAAAAAGTACGGTTACGAGAAAATCCGAAGGATTTTCCATAAAGGAGATTATTATCCTGGAAGAGGCGTGATCTCTTCCCCTCAGATCCGCAAGCTGTTTTCTGGAAAGTGAAAACATTGCCGTCTCCGTTCCCGAAAAACATGCGGAACAACAGAGAAGCAATCCCATTATTAAAAGAGAGAGATAATGTTCAGTAAAAAAGTTCATTAGATTGTATTCAGCCTAATCTATATCGCTAAGGCTTTATTTCAAGATTCCTTAATATTTACTTCACTTCTCGGGAACCGCCTCAGCCTCGGAATTGGCTAAAAAGCCTTTTTTTTCAATTGAACCCATATTTTTTTTGCCGGGAATGCCGTTATAGTTAGCAGGAATGGCCTTTGCCAAGGCCGGAGTTTGCTATTTAATGAGGTAAAAAGGATAACGAAAAACAGGCAAGAATGATATCCATTCTGAAAAAATTTGACTGGGCGGCGGGGAACTGGATAAACCAGCTCCTTTTCTTTATTTTTTCCTCTGTCGTCCTGGTAGGAGCCCAGATGAGTCACAGAAACAGGGAAACCCTTATTCTGTATCTGATAATAACATCCGCGCTTCTTATTGTAGGAATTGTAAATATTATCATTTTCAAGGGCTGGCTCAGATATACATTTTCTCTGGCTGTCATAATGGCAAATGTATTTATAATCCCTATGGCCTTTTATTCATTCGGAAAAGAAATACAATTTATCGCCGTCGCCAGTCTGGCATACGTGATGACTACTTTCGCGTTATCGCCAAGATTTGTCGGGTTCTGCGTTCTTTTCTCAGCCGCGACTTTTTCATGCTACATCTACTGGGAGGAAAATATATTTGAGCGTTATCCCATTTTCGCCGATGAAATAAGCAAACTTGAAAGGGAAGTGGTCAAGGAGGGAATTGCTCCAATCACTGCCGAAAAAAGCAAATATTACATAGTTGAAAAACCAATGAACTTCAAGCAGATAAGTGCACTTCCAGAAGTCTACGACAACTCTGATTATTTCAAAACCCTCTACGTCGCAAACAAAAGCATCGTTAGAGATCCACTGGAAATCATCCCGGCCGGAAAAAAAATCCTCGTCCCCGGTACCTGCGGAAAACCATTCAAGGTCAGAGAATATATCGTAAAACGCGAGGGAAACCTTAAAGAGATTGCCGGGCGAAGAGAAGTCTATGGAAACTCCAGAAACTGGAAATATCTCTTTGCCGCGAATAAGCGAAAACTCAAAGATCCGTCACTGACTGTTCTTGCCGGAGAACAGTTGATAGTACCCGAACTGCCGCCCAAGCCTATGCATGATTTTATGAAAATAGCCTTAGCCTATATAGCCGGAGCCGCAATAGCATACTGCTGGCGCTTGCTTATCCAGAAAATGTACGAATTCTACATGATGGCCATGAGCAAAACGTCTTCCGTGGCGGGAAAAGAAATTAAAGAAGTTCGCCTTGAATTGGAAATGACTGCCAGAGACTTCAGGATGCTCAAGGAAGAGACCGCCATGACGATAGTCGAGATGAACAGAATAACCGACTATTCTGGCGGCAATGGCAAAACCGCCTCGTAGCGGGAAAAAATATCACAGGGCCGATTGGCCAAACGGCTGACTCAATAAGGCATCTCTCAACCCGGAATCCCTGAAAGTCCTGCTTCCCACTGCATATTTTATAACCGCCTCGCTCCCCCATATAAGAACTTTTTCCCTCGCCCTGGTTATACCGGTATAAACAAGTTCTCTTGTCAGAAGCGGGCTTTCCTTTTCCGGCATTATCATCAGAATCGAGTTGAACTCCGAGCCCTGCGATTTGTGAATTGTCATCGCAAACGCGGTCTCATGAGCTGGAAGCATTCCCGGAATAAAATTTTTGATGCCATCCCTGTCAGGAAAACAGGCAAGGAGCGCATCCCCGGTCTTCCAGATTATGCCGACATCTCCATTGTGCAGCCCTGTCCCATAGTCATTCCTCGCCACCATTACCGGCCTTCCGTGATAAAAAGTCCCCGGCTCATGCCCAATATGCTTTTCGATAAGACGGTTTACCGTGTCAGCGCCGTAAGACCCGCTTTTTCTGGCGCAGAGAATCCTGAGGCTGTTAAATATCCTCAATGCCTCGGCGGGACTTTCTGCTCCCAGGAGACGCAAATATGTTTCGGAAATAAATTCCGATACCGCCTTTTCCAGACGGCTCGCCGGGGGCAGCCCTTGAAGCGAAAGCCCCGGATATTCCGCACTTTTAAGTATTGCCAGAACTCTATCCGCATTCCCCGAATTTACTTCGGATGCCAGAGCTCCTATTCCTTCAAGGTTCTTGAAGCGCATGCTTTCAGTCAGAATAATTGCTGCGTCTGGAATCTTCCCTGGAGGCTCATTTCCAGCTGACGGAAGCACTTCTCCGGTAATCTGACGGTAAACTGACGACAAACCGACGGACAGTGTCTCTGTTTCCATCGCCTCACAAAAATCGGCAAGTACTGAGCCGGCTTCGACTGAAGAAAGCTGATCCTTATCACCAAGCATTATTATTCTCGTATCTTCGCCGACAGCGTCCATCAGCCTCGACATCAGCGGAAGAGAGATCATGGATGCCTCATCTACCACAATTGTCCCGGCGTCAATCGGATTTTCCTCGTTATGAATAAAGCCTGGTTTTCCAGGGATTGAGCCCAACAGCCGATGAACGGTATATGCCTTGTCCGGCATGGCATTTTTAATTTCCTCTGGAAAATCCGGAGAAGCCTTTATTTTTGTTATTGATTCTGAGAGCCTCGAAGCTGCCTTGCCCGTTGGCGCCGCAAGGACAACCGGAGCGCCAACTCCACCCGAAAGCTCGTATAATATTGCGAGTATCTTCGAGGCGGTGGTAGTTTTCCCCGTTCCAGGCCCTCCTGAAATAAGCGTAAAATTCGATCTGACCGCCATAAATGCGGCTAATTTCTGCAGATCCGGTGCCTTTGAAACCCCGCGCGGCGGAAAATATTTATCCAGCAGGTTCCTGAGAATATCGTAGTCGGGCTTCGGGGATACTGACTTGATTTTCCTTACTATTCTTTCCGCCAGGCTATTTTCGCAGCGCCAGTATTTATAAAGATAAAGCCTTCTTTTTTTATCGATTATCAGCGGCTTAAAAGCGCCGGGCGCTCCGCTTATACCTGAACGGTTCAGGGCTTCAATCCACCTTTCCAGCGGCGGGAAAAAGGATTTCCCGAGTAGCTTAGAATGCTCCTCAACCGCCGATTCGTCACCGGACATGATGAAATATTCCATAAATGATTTTGAAGCAAATTCCTTCAGATCAAAACATATGTTTTTACTCTTTAAAACAGAATTTGATGCAAAAACCGCCGCAGTAAAAATATTTTCCGCAGCCTCGTCGGAACTGACTTTCGAAAGACGGACTACGAATGACGCAAATTCGATATCCATATCGAAAAGAAGCCCATTATCCCTCATGTATGCAAATATTTCAGATATTTTCATTTTCCCCCATCTCCGAAAATGTTTTCAAGTCCGGCAACAAATTCTTCCGGAGGACGACTGAAATATACGCCGCTGCCATGCCTTCCGCTCGATATCCCGCGCAGGAAAATATAAAACACGCCCCCGAAATGTTTTTCGTAAGAAAAAGTAGATATTTTCGAACGCAGAAAACGAGTCATCGCCGCAATGTAAAGCGAATACTGGAGGATATATAAATTATCCTCCATCGCACCTGTAAGCTTTTCATAATTATAGTAATCCAGAGACGGGCCGAGGTAATTTGTTTTCCAGTCAACAATATAATATCTGCCATTTTCTTCGAAAATAAGGTCTATATAGCCGTGCATAAAACCCGAACTTATTCCGTACTGAAGATTCGCGAGTTTATCTGGAAAAGATTTGTCCAAATAGAGTTCAGGATATTTTCTAAAAAGCTCCGCTATCGCCGTAGGATCGGTCGATGATGCCGGAAAATGAAATTCAAGCTCACTCACCCGTGAGTCTTTGCCAATATTTTTTAAATTTATGGGAACCCTCATGTCTTCCGCCGCCAGCGGAAGTCTCATGAGTTCCGAAAACAGATCGACGAGCTGTAACACCCTCTTCTCGTGTTCCTCTTTTACATGACACATAAGCCCGTGTTCCGAAAGCTTCTGGTTTATTAATTTTGTGAGATATCCTGCGTCCGAAAGTGAAAAATCAAGTCCCTCAAGAATCGAATGTACACACTGCCCTGGATTCGCGCCGCAGGGAAATTCAATAAACGAGCCGATGCCCGCCACCGGCGTGGTCGTGGCTGATACTTGAATCGCGGAGAAAGGCTCGTCATTTTTTTCCGCCTCCTCGCTGTCGAAAGTATGCGCCGAATGCTTCGTCATCGCGGAAAAACTTGTTATTCCGTTCCCGCAGTTTACACGGAACAAGCCGGGAACAGTTCTCGCTGCGAGTTCTTTTTTATTTTCCTGCGGAACAACCATCACTCTCTCAGGGAAGCGGCCGCCTTCCAGTCCCGCTGATACTCTAACGGTCCGCAGGGAATCCGTTTCAATATCTTTCAACTTTTCCAAAAGGTCTTCAGCTCCCATTCCCTTAATTTCTAAGGCCTTATCAAGTATTTCTCCGGGAGTTCCTGACGCGCCGGATATCGAAAAATAAGCAGGCGCCGTCTTCTCGGTCTGATTTATTCTGCCCCAGGAAAAAACACATTTGTTCTGCGCACGGGTGAGCGCGACATAAAAAAGTCTCATAAGCTCGGCAAGCGACTCCCATTCCGCGAGGATTTTATTTTCTGCGTTCCCGCTTCCTATGTCAAAACATGTTTTCCCGTCTTTCCTGAAAATGATGTTCTCGCCGGGCGCGGCTTTTTTGTGCCAGAGAAAGGGACAGAAAACGACAGGAAACTGAAGCCCCTTGCTCCTGAAAACGGTCATTATCTGAATTGCTTCATCATCACGTTCGAGCCTCAGCTCATTTTCTTCCTGACAGTCATCGTCCTTCCTTTTCCGCGAGAGATATTCAAGGAGGTTTTCTGGCGGGCTCTTGTTCTCTATGGAACTTTGATGGAGCAGCTCCGCCAGATGAAGAATATTTGTGAGCTTTCTTTCTCCGTCGCGCGCCGCTAGGATTTTTTCTCTAAGCGAGTAAAATGTTGAAAACTGACGGAACATCCTGTAGAAACCTTTTTCCCTCCAGAGCTTAAGACAGAAACTGAAGCGCTCAATGTGCTTTTCATATTCAGTTATCCTGTTTTCATCTTCCACAAAAGCAAGGATTTCCGAATCGGTAAGGGCGCAAAGCGGTGTCGCCAAAGCCGCGTTAAGACTTCCTGTGCTGCCTGGGGAGAGTATCCCGGTAAGAACGGCCTCAAGTTCGGCGGCTTCCTGGGTATGAAAAATATCGCCCGTTTTCTGAAAGACCGCCGGGATGTTAAAACGAGAGAGATGTTTCTGGAGAATCCTACAGTGGTCATGCTTCATTATAAGGATGGCGATATCGGATGCCTTCAGAGGCCGGTCTCCCACCATGGCTCTGCCGTCTGCCGCAAGGTTGAGAAGACTTGCTATTCTACTGGCTGTGTGTGCGGCGGCAAGCTCCAGAGCCTTGTCGGTTGTCATATAATTTTTTTCACGCTCATAGTCATCAATGAAATCTATCTCTATCGATGAATCTTCTATTCCGTTAACTATTAGCTTGTTACGGTTCCCTTTACTGTCAAGCGCCGCTCTGACGTGAGGATACGAGATGCTTTCACCAAGGACGAATGGATTTTTAATTGAGTCAAAAATAGTGTTAAGAGCTTTGACAAAGCCGCTTGACGATCTCCAGTTGCTGTCCATCGTAAAGCTTTTCCGTTCTTCCGTCAGACGCGCCGCGTCGAGATACGCAAAAATGTCGGCGTTACGGAAGGAGTAAATGGACTGCTTTGGATCACCGATCATAAACATTATGTGGCTTCCAGAACCGAAAAGTTTATTAAATATGTAGTACTGCACCGGATCAGTGTCCTGAAACTCATCTATCATCACGGCCTTGTACTTTGCTCTCACCGCGGTGCTCAGCGGGTGAGGTCCTTCATGTGAAAGGGCTTGCCAAAGTTCTGTGAGCAGATCCGAATAATGGCGGCAGTTCAGAACTTTTTTTCTCTTCGGGAGTTCTTTTTCAAGATAGTCCTTAAACTTGATTATCAAAGAGTTGCGGAATTTTATCAATCCTTCCAAAAGGGCTTCGGAATCATTGTCGCTTTTTTTCTTCTTCGCATTTTTATTCCCCTTCACAAGTTCGGTCAGTGCTCTTACGGAAAAAATGGCATCGTCTTCCGGAAAAATGGAACGGCAGAGTTCCTCCAGTTCTTCAATGTCTACATCCTCTTTATTTGGAATGAGTTCCAGAAAAGGCTTTCTTTCAAATTCGGAAGCGAGTTCCTTCTGTTTTTTTATCGTAAAGCCTGCGGCGTCAGCTGCCGCCGACCTGAAAGGGCTGTCAAGAAATATCCGCCTGAAGTCCATGAAAATGTCCTTTACAATCACGGATTGATCGGCTACGAGTTCGGTATCGAAGAGCATTGCGCTTTCGAATGAATTGTCGCGCAATACCCGCGAGCAGAACCCGTGAATGGTGAATATCGAGGCCTCATCAAAGTTTATCACAGCCTTCCTTATGGAACTAGCCACCGCCTCGGAAGCCCTTTCCCTGCATGCCGACGACATTATTGCTATTACCGCCGCGTCATCGCACAAAACAGGATTTTCAATATATTTTCTGGCCTCGCATAATATCGCTCTTATTCTTTCCTTCAGCTCTTTTGTCGCAGCCTCCGTAAATGTAACGACCAGTATGCTGTTTACATCGAAATCCTTCTCCGCCACGAGCCTTAGATAAATATTTGATATCGCAAATGTTTTCCCGGTTCCCGCGCTTGCCTCCACCAGGTTTCGCCCATCAAGTGGAATTGATAAAACATTGAGTTTTCCAAAGTTCTTCATTTATTCTGTGTTCCCTTTGTTTCCGCTTCCGCTTCCAGAAGAGGATTGAAGAACGCTTCCGCGATTGCGGCGAACTCGCTGTCAAGCGGTAGCTCACCCTTGAAGCACAAGTCATTATAAGCGTCGGTGCTTTCGGGGTAACTGTTTAAATATGAAGGCATCCACTGCTTGACTGCGGTGTCGGATGCCTTCGAATAATCAACTCCTTCATAGATTTTCGAAAAAAAGGCGAACGACGTCTCTGGAAAAAAAGGAAGGGCTTTTTTATGCCCTTGGAGGAAAATACCGATAAGTTTTTCGAGTATGGAACGCGCCTTTTCAGGGCTGACGGCTTTATAAGACAGTGTCTTATCTTTTCCAATCAGATATGTTTCGCGGCTTCCGCTATAACCATCAGCACCGCAAAGTGAAAGATGATTTATCCATGCCCTTGCGCGGTCTTTCGCCTTCACCCCGGAGCACCTGTAGAAAAGTTGTCCCTTATGATAAACTTCGGGCAAAAAATATGAAAATTTGACCGGCTCTGTCATAATTTCCCCATGCGGTTTTTCGATTCTGCCGCTTTCCAGTACGGATTTTAGAACTTCCCCGCCGGCAAACTCGGAAGCCTGCTCGTAAAATGCTTTGAAAACTGTTTTCCCACTGGCTCCGTGCGGCAAAAGTCCTTCGGAATGAAAAATATCAAACGCCTTTTCAAAGGGACAGCTTTTTATGACAAGACCCGTAAGTTTCTGGAGAATATTATAGGATTTCAGATGGTCAAATTCCATGTTCTCATCATCCTCAAGTTCCTCATTTTCAAAATCAAGGAGCTTTACCTTCAGGCGCTCTGTAACAAAGTATTTAGCGGGGCCGCGGAAAAATTTTATCAATGAAGAATTTGAGACAACCTCAGGGGGAGTTCTCATTTTCGGCAATTCTCCGGTGCAGAATCTGAATGGTTTTCTTTCCAGATCAAGGACAGCCAGGGCGCCCTTCAGGTTCTGAGTCGAGAAACTGAAAAGCCTTCTGTCTGAGCCGTCGAAATACCTGGTGCTGAACGGCTGAAGCGGATGCTTGACAGTTATTGCCTCCGATACCTTTTCCTTTCCGTCAATCCTGAATGCCCCGTCAATGTAGTCAAGAAGCTCGCTCACAAGAACCGATGGAGGTAAAGGCGTATTTTCCTTTATGTCCTGCCCCACGTACGAAATCAAAAGTCTTTCACGCGCAGACAATATACTTTCCAGAAAGACATACCTGTCCTCATGCCTTTTCGATGGGTCACAGAGCTTTCTTGCTTTTTCCCTCAGATCAAATCCAGGTCTTGAAGGGTTGACCGGATACTCGCCTTCATTCATCCCTATCAGGCATATAACCTTAAACGGGATACAGCGCATCGGCTGCATCGTACAGAATGTTACCCCGTTTGAAAGAAAGCCGGCGCGTCCGGATGGAACATTAAGCGCATTTTTGAGGAATGACGTAATCACACGGACTGACACCCCTTTTTTAAACGATGAAAATGCCGCCGCCTTCGGAAGTCCGCTTTCGCTTATCGATTTGCGCAGCTCCTGCAGTTCGTTTTCAGAATCTCTGCCGGCGCTGAAAAGATTTTCTATGCTCATGTTTACGATGGAAAGCCACCCGGAGAGGCTGTGCTTCTTTCTTAATTCAGTTACGAGTTCCCTGATTTTCCGACAGAAACGCAGAAAAACCCCAAGGGTCACGGTATCATTGCCTTCTGAGACATCCATAGGCATTATTCCCTCAAATGTCTGATAATCGGCGTCTTTGCTCATTGCGGCTCCCAGGATCATTCTATCCGTTCCGAATGCGATGGTATTTTCGTTGTATGCGGGAAGACCGCTTTCGGTCTTATCGCTGCCGTCAAGTCCCCAGCGCATGCCGGATTCGGCGGCCCAAGACCTTATAAGCGGCAGTTCCGAACCGTCAAGCCCGAACTTAGAATAGACATGCGGACTTTCGAAGATATTCATGATTTTGGAAACTGTAACACGCGTGGACGCAAGCGATAATATTTCGAGAAAAATATCGGCTATGCTTCCGGAACTCCCGGATACGGGAGCCCTGTCAGCTATCGAAAAGGGAATTCGGAGCCTTTCGGACTCGGGCGTTCCGAAAACCGCGTCCACGGAAGGGGCATAAAGCGAAATATCAGGGGCCATAACCGCAATGTCTCCCGGATCTATTGAGTTTTCGCAGGATAATATTTCCAGCAGGCAATCATAAAGTACTTCTATCTCCCTCAGTCGACTGTGGCATGAATTGACGACAATGCTTGAATCGCTGTCCTTCAAAACCCCTTTTTCAGTTCCATCGTTACCCCGGTCACTGAGTTCCAGGATGTCCGACTGTACGCCATTCAGAAGTGAGTCCTTGCCTGCCGTCTCAAAAAAATCGTCCTGAAGAGTTCCGTCCAGTGAAAAGAGTACGGAAAAGAACTCCCTCCCACTCCTGCCAAGCGAGGCGAGAAGCTTATTTCCTGTTTCGTAGCAGAGCAGTTCCGCCTCCTCGGGACTGGTCGTCATTTTAGAAATTTCCTTCAGCGACCTCGTATCGCTCCAGAAATGACGTGAAGGCGCCATATAGTAAAATATTACATCAACCCTTGAGGAGAGCGTCTGAAGCATTTCCATATAGAAAAGCGGCATTCCCGTAATCCCGAAAACATGCACTGTTTCTGGAAGTTTATCTCCATCGAAATCTCTGATTTTTCCCATGAAGTCAAGCCGCATTGCGGCAAGATGCGTCGCGCCGGGACCGGCAATCTCGGAAAGCTTTTTCCAAAGCTCAAACTGCCAACGTGACTCCTTGAATTTTTCCAGCGGGTTGCGTCCGGCATCCCATTCCAAAAGCATCTCAGGCCGATACACAAGGTACTGGTCGAAAATCGCAGCTATCCGAGAGGCAAGCTGAAAAGTCTTGAGCTCGCAATCATCACCGGAAATATAATCGGATGCCGCCTCAAAGTCCCTCATCCCTATGAGCTCAGGAATGAGCCCCATAATGTTCCATGTCATAATCTCGGGAGCGAAAGGATAAATTTCGGGCAGTCCTGTGACTGCTCTGAACAGATTTTTTGTAAAATGCCTCGGAAACGGGAAATTTATATTTGCGGAGATTCCATTTATTTCGGCAATCCTGAGAGAGAGCCACTTTTCCATTCCCCGGCTCTGCACGAGAACT
>MHBG01000064.1:0-17881 GCA_001804785.1 Lentisphaerae bacterium GWF2_45_14 | reverse complement strand
AGGGGATGCCCTTCCGATTTCCTGAGCTCGGCGGCCAATTTTTCCGCCAACAGCTCAGTCCTGTTTGATGAATATATTTTAAAATCGGCCATAATCCCCATTATCGTTTTGTCGGACTGGCGGACGCCACACCGTTATGTACAGACTTTACCTGCGTGCAGATATTTATCAACGCCGTTGGCTACAATCACCCCGTAATTGGCCGCGCCAAGCCAGCCTGACATTATAATTCCGACTGAGCCCGCATGGAAAAGGCCGCCTAGTTGTTCGGGCAACTTCATACTCACGTCAAGACCTTCAAACTTTGTGCCGAACGATGAGCCACCGCCGTGAAGAGTGTAGTGCTTAAACGTGCGCGGCGTCGCGGCGTCGGCGTAATCGCTCTTCTCTTTTATTCCGGGAATATATTTATCAAGGTGTGCAAATGTATCGTCTATCAGTTTTTTCTTGGCCTCCTTGTACTCGTTATCAGAAAGCTCAGCCCAGTCCTCATAACGCGCATTCATTGACGCTACCACAGTGTAGTCTTCGGAACCCTGTCTTATTTCCGGGTAATAAACAGAATATGTGCGGCTGCTTATCTTTTTGTCGAGTATTGCCGCAGGATCGAAGACCGGATGAACCGATGTAAAAAGAAGATCGCCTATATGATCGAATTTTTCACCTTTTTTCAAGCCGATATAAACCTGACAGCTGCTGTTATTAAGCCGGACTTTTCTTACTTTCTCCATGAACGAATCTGAAAAGTTTTCTTCGCCGGCCCATTCTTCAATAGTGCTCAGGATATTCCCGTTCGACAATACGGCGCGGCAGGATATTTCCCGCCCGTTCAGCACGGCCCCTTTTATTTTTCCGTTACTGACAGAGAGCTTTTCGAGCTTCGTGCTGAGCGCGATATCGACACCATTTCTCGAAAGCTCCTTCTCCATCATGTTAAGCATGAGGTCGGTACCACCTGAAAATGTATAAACTCCTTTGCTCATGAAGTTTGAGAACACTATCCCATAGGTTATTGCCGGCTCGTCGAGAGTCGAGCCGTTGGCATAAGTTATCGGTTCCATGAGGAGCCTTACGATATCGTTGCGTCCCGGAAAATACTTTTCAAAAAGCTCTCTATTACTTATCTTGTTCTCGTCATAGAAATTCATGGACGCCAACTCTTTATAAAACGCGTTCACATGCTCGCGCGTCTGTCCGAATTTCTCTATGAGAATCCTCGTGAAGTCTTCTTCTGTAAAGGTTGTTTCAAGCGAGAACTGGGGGTTGTCAAAGCGTATTGATTTGACCTGGGTTATATGGTCTGCCATCTCCTGCGACCAATATTTTCTGAGAGTTTTCTTCATCCCTATCGGGAAACCGTGCAGCGCAACATCAAATATATGCCCCTTGCGCTTGAAGTACGTGGCCAGCCCGCCTAGTTGAAAATGCTGTTCGGCGAGCAGAACATTGTATCCGGACATCGCAAGGACATTCGCCGCGGTAAGCCCGCCAAGCCCGCCTCCGGCTACAATAACATCATAAGAGCTCTTAAGTTCGCTGGACGTTTTTCTGCTCACGTTCACCCCTCGAAATGGGAAGGCATTATGGAAGTGGAAGTAATTCTGGCCTTCCTGACAAACTCCCTGCATTTTTTAAGAGAACGCCCATCGCTGCTTTCGTCCTTCAGTCCGTTATTTGCATCAATCCCAAAGGGCTTCACCGTTTTTATCGCGTCCGCGACGTTTTCCTGAGTAAGGCCGCCGGCTAGGATTACCGGCAGCGGGCATTTCTTCACAAATTCGGCGGCAAATAGCCAGTTGTGACATTTCATCGGATCCTTTTCATTTAAGCCTATCATTCCCGGCTCTCGGTTGTAGCTGTCGAGTAGTACCGCGTCAACGTAGGAATAATAATCCGACGGGTCGGGGTCGCAGCAATTATCTACAACGTACGTTGAGATAATTATTTTGCTGTTGAGAGGAAGCGAGTCTTTAAGTTTTTTCACCTCGTCTATCGAGCACTTGCCATGAAGCTGAATAGTTGTTATACCCGTCTTCAATACAATTTCAAGAATAGGATCGCATTCAAACAAATGCGTCACTATCACCGGACTTATATAGGGCGGAAGCATTTCCGCGAGCCTGGCGGCTGTACTCGGAAGTATAAAGTCCTTTGACGCATGAAGCTGCCCGATAAGAAATCCGGCGGCATCCGCATCTGAATCTATAACCACCTGTATATCTTCGGCCGTCTTAATTCCACAAATCTTAATTTTCACTTTTGTTCATCTCCCATGCTTTGGCAATGCCATATAATGTATATTTATTATCGCGGATTTCTAATTCAGAAATCTCTCTTTTAAAAAACTCTGCATCGCCTCCTGTCGCTATTAAGGTCAATTCACCGACGGGAAAAAAATTTCTAACACGGACGAGTATCTCTTTTACGGCCCCGACGGTACCGGCGTCAACACCCAGCCTTATTGCGTCTGCGGTACTGGTACCGGCAAATACCCCGTCAAGGCTGCTCGAAAGCGGAACAAGCGGAAGCTGCGCGGTATGATCGCGGAGCGCTTTTCTCTGGAGCGTCCTTCCCGGAAGAATCGCACCGCCGAGGAACGCTCTGGAGGAACTTACAATCTCAAATGTTATCGCCGTCCCGCAATCAATGCAAACAGCCGGAAGCTTCTCTGTAAAGGCGGTCGCTACCGCATTGGCAACCCTGTCTGCCCCGATTGTTGATGAATCTACGTTACTGAAATCAAGCCCTGTTTTTGACTGAGCGGAAAGCCTGAACGAATCCAGTCCGTCGAAAATACTGTTTTTTGACGGTACGACCGATGCAAACGCGACTGGAATACATGACGGTATCATGCTCCTTTCAAAGGAAATAGTCGGGCAGCTTGTGACTTCATTGATCTGTCCGTTTTCGAATACCCCATATTCGGTATTCGTATTCCCAATGTTTATGACAAAAACTTTCATAGGCTGTTTGAATCAAGATATGATTGAAGGATTATCGCCGCCGCGACCGAGTCTATTTTTTCTCTTCTTTTCTTGCGCGACATGTCCGATTCGAGCAATGCCCTTTCGGCGGCCTTGCTTGTCATTCTTTCGTCCTGGTAGATAACGGGTATTCCGAGTTTTTCGCTCAAGGCGTTGCCGAGTCCGCGCGCCTTTACCGCGGAATCTCCCTCATTGCCGCTCATATGCTTCGGCAAGCCTATGATAATCTTTCCGACGGAGCGCTTCACGCATTCCGAGGCTATATAATCAACAAGCACTCTGAAAGATGTATACGTGACGGATTCAAGAGGCTGTGCAATAAACCCTAATTCATCGCTTATGGCAAGCCCCGCTCTGACCGTCCCATAATCTATGCCGAGAATTCTCATTTTTTATAAGAATCTGGAAAGTTCAGGCTTCATGGACAACTGCTGGACAAGCTCTTTTATCTTCTGCGCGGACTTTGCGTTGCACACGAGTGTGGCATCCTCAGTATGAACTATTATCAGGTCTTTTACATCCACGGTCGCTATGAGGTGGGACGCGTCACTTACCACTATACAATCTTCCGTTCCCAGCCCCTCGTGCAGCCCCCTGACTACGTTATTGTGCTCCCTAGCCTTTATCTGGTTTCTGAGGGCAGTCCAACTGCCAACGTCATCCCAGTCAAAGGTGCATTTTTCTACGATGACATTGCTGATTTTTTCCATTATTGCATAGTCTATGGATATTTTACTGAGAGAGGGATATATCTCCTTAAGCGTTTTTTCAAAGGTACCGCCGGTTATCGACTTTTCAATTTCCTGCATCGCCTCGAAGAGGCTGGGGGTAAACTGTTTTAATGCCTGCACAAGGGTTGAACACGACCATATAAACATGCCGCTGTTCCACTTATAACAGCCTTCCTCAAGGAATTTCACCGCCGTCTCAAGGTCCGGCTTTTCCTTGAATCCCACACTTTCAAAAAACTCAATATCAGATTTGATGTCAAGCTTTTTGCCGCAATGTATGTACCCGTAACCAGTGCTGGGAAAGCTCGGGTCGACTCCGATGGTTACAACCTTTCCCGACGCGGCCGCATTGATTCCCGCGGAAAGAGATTTCAGTAAAAGCTCCTTTTCCTTGATAACATGGTCTGCTGGAAGAAACATCATTACCGCGTCATCATTCTTTCCTCTGGCCCTGACAACTGCGGCGGCAAGGGCAATGCAGGGTGCCGTATCGCGCCCCACCGGCTCGCCTATTATGTTCGCTGCCGGAATATTGGAAAGCAGTGAGCGCATCGGAGCCACATAGTCTTCATTGCTTATGATAATAATATTTTCAGGCAGAACAAGCGGAAGTAGGCGCTCCACTGTCTGCTCTATCAACGTCAAGTTTCCAATAAGCCTGAGCAACTGTTTTGGATGCGACACTCTGCTCTGAGGCCAGAAGCGCTCTCCCTTCCCCCCTGCCATCACAATGGCAAAAACTTTTTCTTTCTGCATCTGACTAATTCCTTTTTTCCGTGGTGGAATCTTATGAAGATCCAATCTTTTCTATGATTTTTATCAACGGCATAAAGAGTGCTATAACAATCGTACCTACGATAACGGCCAGCCCCACGATCATCAACGGTTCGATCATGGATGTGAGCCCGCTTACCGCATTGTCGACCTCTTCCTCATAAGTGTCGGCTACTTTCTCAAGCATCTCGGGCAGCTTGCCGGTTTCTTCGCCTACTTCTATCATGCTTATGACCATGTCAGGAAAAATCTTTGTTGCCGCGAGCGGACTAGCCATGCCCTCACCCTCCTTCACAGCATCGTGCACCTGCTGTACAGCCTTGGATACGGTTTCATTACCTGCCGTTTCCTTCACTATTATCAGGGCGTTTAGGACGGGAACGCCTGAACTCAGGAGTGTTCCAAGCGTGCGTGAAAACCTTGATATTGACGATTTTGATATGATTGGGCCGAAAAGAGGCAAGCGGAACAGTACCCAGTCAATTATATATTTGCCCTTCTGCGTTTTAGAGAATATCTTGAATGCCACTCCAAAAACTGCAATTACAATTCCCGCCTGGATAAATTGGGTCTGCATTACCTCGCTTATCTTCATGACGAATGCGGTGAGAGCCGGAAGCGGCTCGCCGGCAAGCAGGTCCTGGAATATCTTCTGGAATTTGGGAACGATGAATACCATCAGACCTGAGGTAATAAGCAATGCAATCGTGAGAACCACACACGGATATATCAGGGCGGACTTTACTTTGCCGACGATTCTGGCGGCTTTTTCCATGAATACCGCAAGTCGGTTCAGAATAAGCTCCATAGCGCCCGCGGCCTCGCCAGCCCTTACCATGTTAAGATAAAGTTTGTTGAAAGACTTGGGATGCTGTGAAAGGGCTTCCGAAAATGTGGATCCGCCTTCTACCGAATTGGCGGCATCGTTCAATGTTTTCTTTATGGCCGGATTTCTCGATTGTTTTTCCAGTGTTCTGAGCGATCTTATCAAAGGCAGACCCGCATCAAGAAGAATGGCCAGCTGCCTCGTAAGTACCGTAAGGTCCTTGACCTTAATCACCATAGGCCCGAAGTTAAGACTCATCGACATGCCTTTTTTCTTTCCGTCCTTGGCTGGGCCGCTTTCCTTTTTAGCAGCTCCCTTTGTCGCTTTTATTGAGGTTGGAAACATTCCCTGTTCTTTGAGTGAAGCCGCCACAGCATCTTCGCTGGAAGCCTCCATTTTTCCTTTTTTTTCCTTGCCGACGGAGTCCATCGCCGTGTACTGAAATAGGGGCATATCTATATCTCCCTTTTAATTAAAAAACTCAGCCCTGCCCCAGCTTCTGGAGCATGCTTTGCGGGTCCTGGGCCTTAGTTATCATTTCACCATAGGATATTATCTTGTTGCTGTAAAGCTCAATCAAATGCGCGTCAAGCGTGTTCATTCCAAACTTGGCCCCGGTCTGAAGTTCAGAGGTTATCCTGTAGGTCTTGCTTTCTCTTATCAGCGCCTGTATTGATGGTGTTGATATCATTATTTCAAACGCTGCGACGCGGCCCGGTTTGTCGGAGCGCGGTAGCAACACTTGTGAAATGACGGCGATAAGCGAAGAGGCCAGCTGGGTTCTTATCTGCTCTTGCTGGTCCGTGGGGAAGGCGTCGACTATTCTGTCCACGGTTCTTGTGGCGCCGGTGGTATGCAAAGTGGCGAAGACGAGATGTCCGGTCTCCGCTGCGGTCACGGCCGCCTCCATCGTTTCGAGGTCTCTCATTTCTCCCACGAGTATCACGTCAGGATCCTGTCGGAGCGCCCTTTTCAAGGCATCGCTGAAACTGGGGACGTCGGTACCGATCTCCCTTTGTATTACCATGCTTTTCTTGTGGTTATGAAAGAACTCTACAGGGTCTTCAACGGTGATTATATGGCAGTCCCTTTCCTCATTTATCACATTCAACATCGAGGCGAGAGTGGTACTTTTGCCGCTCCCTGTCGGGCCGGTAACGAGGATGAGTCCGCGCGGTCTGTAAAGAAGGTCCTTTATACTGTTCGGAAGTCCTATTTGTTCGAGGGAAAGCAGTTTGTTGGGTATCTGACGAAGGACTGTTCCGAAATAACCTTTCTGCTTGAAGGCGCTTACCCGGAAACGGGCCTTGTCGCTGAAGGCAAACCCAAAGTCAACCGAACCGTTTTCCTGTATTTGCTGCATGTGGGAATCAGAGGTTATGGATTTTACCATCCTCTCCGTGTCTTCCGGAGTGAGCACGGGTATATCAAGCGGAGTAAGTGACCCGTGTAGCCTTACCATCGGGGCGGCGCCGACTTCCACGTGAAGGTCGCTTACCCCCTCCTCTACACACAACTGCAAAAGCTCGCTCATTTCCACTGCCATACGATTACCCTCCGCTGTCCCATGTATTGTTTAATCATGTATACTTAAGTACTTCTTCCATAGTAGTTTCACCGTTTAGTATCGAACGGATTCCGTCTTCCCTCATCGTTCTCATTCCGAGCTCTCTGGCCTTGTCTCTTATAACCACCGTGGGTGCGCTCTGCACAATAAGCTCTTTTATCTGAGGGTTGCATACGAGCAGTTCCGTAATGGATTTTCTGCCTTTATAACCGGTCTCATTACATACGCTGCAACCCTTCCCGTAGTAGAACTTCCTGTCGCCAACATCACTTCTTTCGAGATTCAGCGCCACAAGGTCTTCATCGGTGGGGTCGAACGCCGTTTTACAGTTTGGACAGACTCTTCTTATAAGACGCTGACCTAAAATTCCTACAAGTGAAGATGTTATAAGGAACGGCTCCACTCCCATGTCTATGAGACGCGTTACCGCACCGGCAGCATCGTTGGTATGCAGCGTGCTGAATACAAAGTGCCCGGTGAGCGATGCCTGTATGGCCATCTGCGCGGTTTCCAAGTCTCGCACTTCCCCTATCATTATGCGGTCCGGGTCTTGTCGCAGAAAGGCCCTCAGCGCTCTTCCGAAGGTCATTCCTATACCTTCATTTATAGGGAGCTGGATAATCCCCTCAACGTCGTATTCCACCGGATCCTCGGCGGTAAGTATTTTGTCCTCAATGTGGTTTACTTCCTTGATAGCCGAATAAAGAGTAGTTGTCTTCCCCGAACCGGTCGGACCGGTAACAACGAAAATACCGTTAGGCATATTTATCATTTGCCTGATTTTCTCAAGCACGTCCTCACCTATCCCCAGGACATCGAGGTCAAGGTTGACTACGGATCTGTCGAGAACTCGGAGCACCACTGATTCCCCGTACGATGTCGGCAGCGTCGACACACGAAGGTCAACCGGTTTGCCGCCGATCTTAAGCTGAATTCGTCCATCCTGCGGGCGACGTCTTTCCGCGATATTGAGTCCGCTCATAATTTTTACACGGCTTATTACCGGGATTGCAAGACTCTTCGGAGGCGGTTTCATCTCATAAAGAGCGCCGTCTATGCGATACCTTATCTTGAATTCTTTTTCAAACGGTTCAAAATGTATATCGCTGGCCTTGTCCTTAATGGCCTGATACATTATAACGTCCACGAAACGGACTATCGGAGCTTCGTTGGCTACGCTTTCCAGTTCCTGGTCACTTTCTGCAAAGGGATCGAGCTCTCCTTTTTCCTCGATGTTCATTTCGGAAAGCATTTCGTGGACAGTGCCCATGTCCGTGGGATAATATTTTTCAACAGCCACGTCTATTTGCTTTTCCGGAGCTATGACTACATTTATATCGCGGTTGAGAATAAAGCGAAGTTCATCGGCAATCTGGTAATTGAGAGGATTTCTTGTAACTACGGTCAGCGTAGTTCCGTCGAACGCCACCGGCACTACGCCGTACATTCTGGCGGTGTCGGGGTCTATCATCTCTACAATCGCTCTTTCAACATCCATCTTCGAGAGATCGACCACCTCCGTCCCGAGACTGTTTGCTATAAGGTCGAGCATCCCCTCGTCTGAAATTATCTCATAGTCTATGAGTATCTCGGAAAGAGGTTTGCCGCTGCGGTGATGCTCCTCTTCTATCTCCGTAAGCTGCTCGGGAGTGCATATCGACTCCGCAATCAACATGTCCTTCAATGTCTGATTTTCAGGATCAAGCATATTTTAACCTTTCCAGAACTTAGACTTAGACTTGTCCTAGTCTTCGTCCGTAACAGTTACCCTTATTACCTCTTCGAGCGAAGTCGACCCGGCCGCCGCTTTTCTCAAGGCATCCTCGCGAAGCGTACGCATCCCGCCTTTTCTGGCTGCCTCTTTTATTACGTTTGAGGAAACCTTCTCGTAAATGAGGTGCTGTATGTCTTCAGTAAGCACGAATACCTCATAAATCCCCATTCGTCCCTTATAACCCGAGTTCCCGCATTTGGCGCATCCGCGCCCCTTCATAAACTTGGCGGTTTTCATAAATTCATCGTCAATCCCGAGTATTTTCAGTTCATAAGGCTCTGGCGTATAGGGAGCGGAGCATTCTTTACATACTCTTCTCAGGAGACGCTGCGCCATGATTGCCCTTACCGACGACGCCACAAGGAAGGGCTTTACATGCATGTCGATAAGTCGTGTTACTGCGCTAGGTGCGTCATTCGTATGCAGCGTGCTGAACACAAGATGCCCTGTGAGAGCCGCGTTAATTGCTATTTCCGCCGTTTCTGTATCGCGGATCTCCCCTACCATTACGATATTGGGCGCCTGTCGCAACATCGCTCTCAATGCCGCGGCAAATGTCATGTTTATCTGCTTGTTGACCTGCACCTGGTTGATTCCGGAAAGCTGATACTCAATCGGGTCCTCAACGGTGATTATCTTCCTGTGAGGTTTGTTAAGATTGTTCAGAAACGCGTAAAGCGATGTTGTCTTTCCCGAGCCGGTCGGACCGGTAACTAGGAATATTCCATCAGGATAATTTATTATCTTGTCAATTTTTTCCTGGTCGTCTGAATAGAAACCGAGCTGGGGAATGTCAAGGGTAATACTCGACTTGTCAAGAATTCGCATTACGATGCTCTCGCCGTGCGTAGTAGGAATCGTCGATACGCGCAGGTCAACGTCCTTGTTCTGAACCTTGAGCTGAATTCGTCCGTCCTGAGGCAGGCGCTTTTCCGATATGTCCATCTTAGCCATAATCTTCAGCCGGCTCGTAACATTCGCCTGCAAGTATTTCGGCGGGCTTTCCACTTCCTTTAGTACCCCGTCTATGCGGTAGCGCACGCGGTAACGCTTTTCAAGTGGCTCAAGATGAATATCGCTTGCCCGGGTATTGAATGCTTCAATGATTATCAACGACACCAGTTTTATTATGGGGGCATCGTCTCCGCCGCCTTGTTCGGATTCCCCAAGGTCTGCGGCAAGCTGAGACTCTATACTCGCCTCGCCGGAGTCAAGCTCACTCAAAAATGAGTCTACGCTCTGAAGAACTGAGCCGTAATACTGGTCAATCATCTTCTGTATCTGCTCTTTGGGCGAAATAACCGCCTCAACATCCATTTTCAGTACATAACGCAATGAGTCCAGCGTCCCCATGTCGGTGGGATCGCTCATAGCGACTGTCAGAATATCATCGTGCTTCATTACCGGGACTATGCTGTACTGCTTAACTATCTCCGGTGGCACAAGATCGATCACTTCCTCCGGTATCTGATATCCCCCAAGATCGAGTGTTTCCAGTCCGTATTGCTGGGCCAGCATAGACATCATTTCAAACTCGTCTATGTACCCCAGTACTTTCAGAGCGTCTATTATGTCATATTGACCGTTTGACTCGGCTACTTTTTTCCAGCCTTGCTCAATCTGCTCGGCCGTAACCGCACCGTAATCGGTAAGAACTTCAAGGATATAATCACTGTCTGCCACGGGACTCTCTCCAGAATTGTTTATCCAGTTCAGAAAAATTAGTTGCCTCGGCACGACTTTTCAAGCTTTTTATCTAATATTAACGAGACATATTTGAAGGTATCTTTCGAAGTCATACAAAAAAACAAATACTACTGTAAGCTTGACAGGGAAAAACGAGAGTAGAGCGCACTGAGGTTTATCAGTGCGTCTATGGCTATCTCGCCTGAAATAAGCTGTTCCTCCCAATGGCGGAGCACGGGAATTTTCCCGTCGCTCTGTACTGTATCGATGTCCTCTTCGTCCCATGCGGGAAAAAGGTCCGCGAAGCCGCCGCAGCGGAAGTCGCCGTTGATGAATCCGGGGGTTACCGTATCCTTCATGCTAAGAAGCTCTTCGACACAAGCCTTGAAATCGTCCTTCACATCCCAGAGCATATTGAGGTTAAGTAATTTCTTTTTTGTATTCGGCTTCCGGAATTTTCCCTTTAATGCCCAAAGGAAGCTCATGACTTTTCTTCAGATATTCCAAGGCAGCACTTATGGGGATGATGAAGACATCGACGCTCACGAGGGCTGCGACCTGGCCCGCGTCGCGCATGCTTGCCGCTATAAGTTTCGATGATGCCTTCCGGGTGCTTCTGAGTTTTGATATTATCATCTGAGTCGAGAGCGTAGCTTTTTCGCCGACATTTTTCCCGCTTCCGATGGAGTTTTCGGAAACAAATGCGTTAAGACGTCCGAGGAAGACGTTCACAAATGAGGGATTTGCGAATCTTGCAGCAAGGTAGTTTTGCCGCGCCGAAAAGCCCAGCGTAAAATTGACAGGAATATTGACTGCACGAAGTTTTTTAGCTCCGATAAGTCCTGCTGGCGTCATTGGAACCTTAATGATGAATTTTGCTGGATTTATTTCAAAAAGCCGTTTCCCGTACTCGAAGGTCTTATCGGGGTCATGGGCCATATCTGTATGAAGTTCCACACTTGCGTTCACATTGAACATGGCTGCCAGCCTGAGCCCGTGACACGCATTCAGGAGGAATGATATTTCCGAGACCATTTCGGAATCGGACAATCCTGATTTCACGAGCACTTCAGAAGCATTTTTGATAAGCTCGTGTATATGCCTTTCTGTACTTCCTTGTTGATTAGTGTATTATTTGTTGTCAGTCCGGAGAAACTTCCGTTCCAGATTGCGGAAGCCTGCGAAATGTCCCCTGTATCAAGCCAGAGTTCAGTGCCGCGTTCTCTGAGATTTTCCCAGCATGGCAGTTTCTCCTTCGAAGCCATGTCTTCGTCGTTAAAACCGGCTGCGCTTTCATGTGCAAGTTTTCCAATCAGATTATGAGTAAGATCTTTCATTCTATCCACCCACTGTAAGTTCCCCTGCTTACCATAATCCCGTTGCCTCTTATTTTTAAAAAATCATTTTGCCCTGAAATCTCCTCAATCGAAATCAGCTCAGAAAAGAATATCACGAGACCGGCCTGTGGTGCCGGGCCACTCCTTCGATTATGCTCTCAGGAAATTTCCATTTACGGCATTTCATGGTTCCTAGCATCGCGTGGTCAATTCCAAAAATCTCCCTTTCGTCTGCGGTGAACTTCATAATATCTTCATAAGAAATCTTGAGAATATCTGAGCAGAATTCCTTTTCTTCGGCAAAGAGGATTATCACGAGTCGCCCAATGTTGTATAGATTATTCCCTGTATTCATCAAGCCCCCCGGCATTGATTTACGAACGTTGAGAAATTAATATACCCTAAGCAACCGAAAAATAAAATCTTCTTCTACTTTTACCTTTATAACATCAAGCTCAATAGTGTCGGAAAGTGACTCCAGTGGACGGCATTTGACGTGAAAGACGCTCTCTTTGTCTGCTTCAATACTGTCTATTACAAAATTTTTCTGCCCAAGCTTTTTAAGTTTGATCCACGCAGCATTGTCAAAACTCTTGGGAATACCTTCGAGCCATTTCCCGTTGAGTCCGCTTCGCCCATGTTGGAAAACCCTGCCTACAAGGTATCGAACATAGTTGCTTACGTTCTGATAAGCCAAGTCGTCCCCCTTCAGCGCCTTCAGAACATCCTGATAATGATATGAATTTTTATGAGATGCTATTCTTATGTCCAGAAAGACAAGAGCGCAAATCGAACAAATCAACAGAAGCCTGAGTATAAGGATCCTCTTTCTTTTCTTCTTTTTCTTATCCATCTCATCTTTAATAAACATACGGGTTCTGGTTATGGACATTGTATCATGAAATTCTTTATGGCGGTGAGACCAGTCTTTAAGATCTATATTGTCAGGTTCATTTGTCATTTCAGATTCCTCAGAATGGTTTAAAATATCTGTCATCTACAGGGCCGAGATAGCCTATACAGCTTTTTCCCCAGTCCCCACGGCTTTTTCCCAGCTTTTCAAGGGAAACATGACCATCGACCCAGGAAACATTTGCCTTCCCGCTATGCCTGAAATGAACGCTGGGTGTATTACTCCCCCAGACAGAGCGCCCTTCTCTGTAATAACTGCTGGACTCCGCGAACGGATACATCGCCCATTCTCCCTGAGGCTCTCGGCCTCCTTCAGAATCTAGTCTCGTTGCCGTATCCGCAAACAACATTAATGACTTGGGATTGCTTATCCTTGATATTTCAATCCCTCTCTTATCCGCGTTTTCATCCATTTTTTCAAAAGGAAGCATCTGAAGGGAACCGACACTCTTGTTATAACCAAAACCAAAACCATAATTACTGTTTTCGCGGCCGCTTCCGCTCAGGAGCTGATACATTTCCGGACATATTGCGACAAAGCGGTTTTTGTATGAAAGACTCTGGGCAATGGGGGCATCTGCCCAATCATACTGGGGGTTGTTATTATAACGCATGCCGAACCACATGCTGTTGCGGTCGGATGAGATTGGCGGGAAATAACCGTTTTCCTCTGAATAACGCAAACAGAGTCTGTTTATTTTCATTATGGAATCCGTGCAGACGGCCCTCTTCATGCCCGAGCGAATCTTCTTCAGCATAGGAATAGCCATAGCCGAAAAAAGCGCAAGTATAAATAAGACTATTAGAAGCTCATTGAAGGAAAATTTAAAAAAAATCCTTCCGCACGCCCTCTTAGGCTCACTGATATTTTTGGGAATATCAGACATAACAAACTCCATGCGCAGAGAGAGCCGTAGAGAACCTCCCGGAAAAATACTAATGGTCCTCACTTTTTTTCCGGCTGCCTCTTTACACTGTAATTATATACCAATAAAGGTCCTTTGTCAATTTTAAACTAACATAAATTAGTACTAAAAAATACCTGAAGCTAGACGCGGCGGGCGCCTTCTACAAACACGGCCGAGGGCTTGAAATCATCGTCAAGTATTACAATGTCCGCAGTATAGCCAGCCTCAAGTTTTCCAAGGTCGTGGAAGCCGAGAGAACGCGCCTGATTGAGGCTTGTGGTCTTGACAAGCTTCGACAACGGAATCCCGGTTAGCTCATAAACGTTTTTTAGTCCGTCATAGTACTTGAGCACGCTTCCGGCGAGTGCGTCGTTGGACTTCAGGCGGGCGGCATTATTCTTAACGTAAACAGGAAGGCCGCCCAGGTCATAATCGCCGTCACTAAGACACGCGGCAGACATGGTATCGGTGATGATGGCAATCCTGTCAATGGATTTAAATTTAAAGATAAATGATAGCATATCGGGCGCGACATGGATTTTATCACAGATTGCTTCGATAAGAACATCATCGTCATATATACCGGCGCCGACAAGTCCGATTTCCCGGTGATGGAACTTGGTCATCTGATTGCAGAAATGGGTCAAATGCTTGAGCCCCACCTGTTTTGCCCTCTTGAACTGATCAAAACTAGCATCACTGTGCCCGCATGACGGAACAATACCCTGCTTCGCGAGCTCTCTCGTGAATTCGATGCCGCCTTCAGCCTCGACTGCAAATGAAACTATCAGCACTCTGGCTATCTCGTTGAGCCTGAGGACTTCGTCAATATCAGGATCCCTGACGTATGCCGGATTTTGGGCGCCGGCGCAGTTCTTATTTATAAAGGGGCCTTCCAGGTGAACCCCGGGGACTTTTGAGCCGGTGGGATTCTTCTGGTAGGCGGCGATATGGCGCATGGCTTTTTCAAGAGCTTCAGGCATAAGGGTAAGCGTCGTTGCTATATAAGTTGTTACGCCTTCCTTCAGCTTTGCTTCGGCAATAGCCTTTATGCCCTCCGGCTTATCGTCGGTAGCATCATAGCCCATGGCACCGTGGCTATGGATATCAATAAAGCCGGGCATGACCATTTTTCCAAAGGCATCAAAAACGTTGTCGACGACTGGAAGTTTTTCGCCTTCGAGGTAAAGACGTGAAATTTTCTTGCCGTCTATCTCTATGGAAGCGCCATTTATCTCAAGTTCCGGTGAAATAAGGCGGCAGTTTTTAATAAGTGTCTTCATTTCGGCTCTTCCTTAAAATTACTTGATGCTCGGGAGGCTGGCGGCTGTAACGGCCTGTCCGTGGCGTTTGTTTTGTTCATCGGGGGTGCGGAAGTTGATTTTCCCGCCGAGCGCCGGGAATTCTTTTGTGAGAACATTTTCAGCGGTCTCGAGAATTATATTTCCGCCCTCACCCGAGGTTACGCGCCCGAGAATGAGGAGATTATGGATTTTGTAGAATTCGGCGTAATGCGCGATTGTATAGGCAAAGTAAACGCCGATAGTCTCATAGATTTTTCTTGCGCGCGGATCGCCTTTTTCCATGAGTTCCTGCACCTTTTCGAGTCTTTCGGGAAACGGCATGCTTGAGGGGAGTTCTATCCCTGCCAGCGGCGCCAGCCTGGCGACTGCCTGCTGGGAAAAATACTGAACTCCGCAGCCAATGTCACCCGACCACTCATCAACGGGGCCGTCGTCCCGATAATCGACGGGAACAAAGGCAAGCTCATTTAGCCAATCGGTTATTTTCCCTTGCGGCGTAACGTATCCTGCGGCCTGGCTTGTACCCATTGATATGCCGAGGACGGCGTTATCGTTCATGGACATGGCTCCGGCAAGCGCGGTTACTTCGCCGTCGTTTACTACGATAAGAGGAACGTTGAATTCCTTCTGGAGGTCGATAAAAATATTTTCGACGTGTTTTTTGAAATCTTCTTCGGAGATACCCCTGAAAAGTGAGGCTATTCTGACCCTGTTATCAACGTAGACACCGGCAGAACTGCCGCCGATGGCATCAATGCGCGGAAGCTTGGCAGCCGCTCTTTTGATAGTGTCGCGGATTCCGTCGATATGGTACTGCGGATCCTTCTGAAAATAAGGATCCCACTTAACTTCTTCGGTAAAAACGACCTCTCCATCCATTACCGCGGCACATTTCCTGTCGGAACCGCCAAGGTCGAAGCCGATACGACAGCCGTCCATATTTCCGCCGAGGGCCATGTCATTTTCCCGTGAATGAGGGAGTTTTTCAAGCGAAACGTGCTTAACCTCAAAGTCGCCGCCATAGATTTTGCCCATTATTTTAGAATCGAATTCACGCGCGCCGCCCTTCGAGTAAATAGCGGCGACTTCCTCTACGAGAGCCTTGTCACCGGCAATATGAATTTTGCAGCCGCCCTTCAGCCAAAGGAGAACCTTGAGTATGCGTTCGACATATTTGACGTTAAGCGCCCTTGTTTCAGGGGTATGAGTAAAAACATCGGCAACATGTGTAGACACGGAACCATTGCTTCTTTCGAGGGCAATAAGTATTTTTTGTCCTTTCCCGCTCTGCTTGACGGCGTCCCTGAAGCTTCTATTCCATATAATGGCAGGCTGAAATTCGGGGTCCAGAACGGGTTTGACAAGCGGAACGGCATTGATGGTCATATCCATGATAATTTCTCCTTAGCATTTTGTACCTATAATCCATCAGTCGGGCCATGCTGTTAAAGCACAGAAATCACGGCACTATAGCATTCTTTTTATAATTATCCAGAGGTTTTCAATTCTATACCTCTCTAAAAACTACGAAAAAAATCTTCAGGAAATTTTTGAACAAATTCTTGCAAATTTCTTCAAAATACGTCATATTATTGCTAAAGCAAAAAACAGAGGCAGAATATAGTGGCAAGCGAAAAAAGAAAACTGCTCTCACCCGAGAGGGAACAACTTATACTGCGTGCTCTCAATAAAGGAATATGCAGGATAGAACAGCTCAGTTCGGAGCTGGGAGTATCGGAAGCGACAGTGCGCCGGGATCTGGTCTCACTGGAGGAACAGACCAAAGTTCGCAGGGTGCATGGCGGCGCAATAATCGCCCAGTCCCCGAAGACAGAACCGATATTTGCTGAAAAAGCATCAATCAATCCGGGCGAAAAAAATCTAATAGCCGAGGCAGCTCTCGAGCTTATACACGATTCCGACACAATCTATCTCGATGGCGGAAGTACGGTGCAGGCCCTCTCCAAAATGCTCGTTCGCCGCAAAAATCTTACGGTAATCACCAATTCTCTCATGGCGGCGGCGGAACTGATGGAATCGGGCCACCGCCTCATACTCGTCGGTGGAGAATTCCGTGCAATAAGCCGTACCCTCATCGGCCCTTTAACAGCAAATATCATAAGTGCGCTTCATATAGATAAGGCCTTCATGGGGACGATCGGCTTCAACCCAGACTATGGAATGTCAACGACAGACCCGAACGAGGCGTATACCAAGGAACTCATAATAAAACGTTCGAATGTCGTGATTGTACTCGCAGACAGCTCAAAAATAGGCGTCTCTTCATTCGCCTTAAGCGGCGGCATTGCCGATATCGATATTCTCGTAACCGATTCGGGGATAAGCCAGAAGACCATTGAAAAACTCAAGAAAAATAAAATAGAAGTCATCATAACACAACAGGAGAACTCATGATGGGCAATTATTACAGTGACCTGGGTCCCGATTTCAAGGCCCGTAAAGTCAAACTCAAGGACATCCCCGCCTTCCAGTACAACAAAACGGTGAAGGAAGAAATCGAAGCCAAAAACATTTCCAAATCCGAAATCGCCGAACTTTATGAGTCAATGTACACCATCCGCGAATTCGAGGAAATGATCCTCAAACTGCGCACAGGCGCATACGAAATAATCAAAGACTATGAATACCGCGGCCCGACACATTTGTCCATAGGGCAGGAAGCCACGGCGTCAGGCGCATGCAGCGTCCTCAATATAACCGACCTCATCACTTCCACCCACAGAGGACACGGCGACTCGATTGCAAAAGGATTCCACGCAATCAGGAAAATGAGTGAAAAAGAGCTTAAGGAACGCTGCCCCGAATCAGCCCACCTCAAGGGCGAAGAACTCCTCGAGGCGGTAATGGAAGATCATATTTTCAGAACAATCGCTGAACTTTTCGGAAAAGAGTCAGGTTACGGCAAAGGGCGCGGCGGCGGCATGCATATCGCCGACTTCAGGGTAGGACACCTTGGCGCAAACGCCATCGTCGGCGGCGGCATTCCCATTGCCACCGGCGCAGCCATGACCTGCAGAATCGATTCCGAGATGAAAAACAGGGTTGTATGCAGTTTTG
>MHBG01000063.1 GCA_001804785.1 Lentisphaerae bacterium GWF2_45_14 | reverse complement strand
AATGGATATGACGACAGGAAATGTTCCAAGCGAATGGGGCAAAGAGGCTCCCACAGGAACGTATCTTGTGGATACGATATATACCCAGAACTGGGTTGTTACGGGACTTCATATGTTTCTAGCGATTGCAAAAGACGAAAAGTATCGGAATGCCTTCGAAAAGGCGATGAATTTACTGCTCAAGATACAGGACAACAGCTCTGAAAAATATCTGAAAGGATGCTGGCGCGGAATGTATGATATGAATACGAAGAGCTGGGGCGGCGGAAACCGTTATGAAGGCGGGGCCGACAGTATTTATACGGGCTGGACAAATGCTCCAATCTCAATAGTATCAGCCCTTTATACCCTTGAAAAATCATATATGAATTTATAGACTGGGCCGTCTCAGGGCGTCTTTGGGGGAGGGGACGCCTTGTCGCTGATACCGAGTTCCTCTTTGGCCTCTTTCTGCTGTGATTTTATCTGAGTCTCAAGGATTTTGGCTATTTCGGGAGGGAAATTTTTAAGGCAGGTTTTTATTATATTCGTTTTGATTTCGTTGAAGGGGGCAAGTCCCGTCCTTTTTTCTGTTCCGGCCTGGTCGCGCTGGTAACGGGCATAGACAAGGCGTGCGAGTTTTTCATGCGATTCATACGCGGTGGTATCTCCGTAAACAAGATAGTAGCAGCTGCGGAAAAGCAGCCCGCTTATAATATCATTTGCCTGTTTCATTGTGGCTGATTTAACGTCTTCCGACCATTCTTTCATTACTAGGTGGTCCAGCCCCATCTTGTATTCTCTGTTGTCTGGAAACTCTTTTTTCAGCATATCGAGATATTCCTGCGCCTTGGTGTAGCCTCCGAAGGTATAGAGTACTACAATGGCGTCCTTCGTGAAGTTTTCTTTCGCGGAAAGGAAACTTTTGTTTTTGTTTTTTTCGTAGGCTTTCTGGAATGTAGCAAGCACCGAATCAACGACTTTTAGATTCGGGACGGTTATGACGTTCTCATAGTTTTTGGCGTCTATCATGAGAAGTCTGCCGCTCATGAAGGAGTCTTTAAGTGCCTGAGTTATCATCCTTTCGAGTGAAATATCGGCTTTTTCCGGACATTTCTCAAGGCCGAGCGTGGCCCAGTAGATGGCTTGCGTTTCCGGCAGACGCCAGTCCAAGGCGCCGTAGCGTTTGTTGATAACAACTATCAGGGAGGGGTCGAGTTTAAATTTCTCTCTGAGCCATTCGGCTCGCAGGAAGTAGATTATCTTCCTGAGTCCTGCCGGATTGGCTATGCTCTCAGTGAATTTTGCGGGGAGAGTTCCTTTGTCCTCGAAATACTCAAGGAGCGCAGACGTGCTTTCGATACCGGAAACCTTCAACGCCTCGCGATACGGAGACTTCGCAGGGTATTTCTTATCAAAGGCATTTATGCTCGAAGGGGCTTTGGCGAGGGCTTCCCAGTTTGGTTCCGCGCCGCCGAAGGGTTTCATGAGTGCAATCGCCATCTGATTCTTGTAGTAGAGGTTGGCGTCATCAAGTATGTTGCCGACCTTGTGCTGATAAATCCAGCCAAGTTCCTTGTAAAGTATGGGGTCGGTCGGATTGTAGAGCAGGGCCTCGTCGCGGATAAGTTCTATCCCTTTGCTGACCCAGCGCCAGCGGTCGGCAAACGATGAACATGTTACGGATATGTTATAGGCCATATTCCAGGCGAGATATGCTGTAGCGCCCGAGAAATTAGGCTGGAGCTTTGTTATCCATGAGGCGAGTTGTACCATTTCGAAATAGTTACCTTCGTCCTGAAGCGCGGACGCCCTGAGCCAGAGCAAATCGGCAATCAATCCTCTGAAACTTCCTAGCGCCACCGTTGTAAAAGCGACTATGGGCGGGGCGTTTTTTACAGGGTCGGAATAGGTCAGTTTATTTTCGGAAATGACCTTGTTCATTTCTCTCTGCGTCAGGCTTATCGCGGCGATAATAATTACGGTCGCGATAATTGTCAGGAAAAGCATGAAGTATTTTTTAAAGCCGTTCATTTTCTTATCACAAGCCCCATTTCTCGTCTGCGATAAAGCCATATTCCGAGAAGGAAAAGAGGAAGGCCCTTTACGACTAAGAACTTAAAGAATATCTTCGCCATCAGGGAAAACTCGATTAGCTCCCCGGCTGAGACAAGGCCCGACATATCAAAGACCTGAAGCGGGATTACCAGCCACAGAAGAATAATGCTCATATAGTAAGCGAAATAGTCGGTAAGGCCAAGGTCGGGGACGTCTATTCCCGCCCCCACGAGAAACGTTGAGAAGGTACCGAAAAGCAGGTACGCAACCACCATGAATATCGCGGTCGGCATCGAAAGTACTGAAGATGCCGCACACGCAAGACCAGTTAGGATAATGAGTTGCAGAAGGATTAGAAAAGAGGCCCTGGTATAGTTCTCGAAGAAGCCAGCGACTCTTATAAGCATTTTGGGGCCGTCCGGCACCTGGAAATGAAGATTTTTCCCGGACTGGTCAAGATTGGTAAAGGATATATTCACCGTGCCATCGGGGGCTATTACCGCAGGGTTCAGGGTTATCTCATTGAAGACTCCGCACATCATTTTTTCGGGATAGTAACTGCGCGGCTCCCAGTAAGTTACCGGCTCGGTCACTTTTACTGGCCCCACGACGTCAGTTTTTGATGTTTTTTCATCGGGTTTTCTTGTTACCGCCACATGCCAGATGCCATAGGTTTCGCGCTGGTCCTTTGACGATATTTTGTCAACATACGCGCGGTACCGCAGATAGAGCGGCGCTTTCAGATCGACGGGCAGATTTTTGTAAAACCATATCTTCGACGCTGAAACAGGAAGTTCCGACATTTTCGCGATAATCTGACGCCTCATCTCCCTCAAGGCAACGTCCTCCCTTTCACCTTTGGCGGATGAAGTTTTAGCGGCGGCGAGACGTTTTGCGTATTCCTCGCGCGCCATCGCATTAATGTTGGGCAGCTGTGGATAAAAAACACGCCGTGCCGTCATGACCTCGTTTTCTATCTTCTTTTTTTCGTCCGCCGGAAAATGACTGCGGTTGAACTGCCAGACGACAATTCCATATATCACCGAGCATGAGATAAGCAGAAGGAAGGAATTTATGAGAAGCACTCCGGTACATTTGCCGAGCCATACTTTCATCCTGGAAACGGGCTTTGATACAATCATGTGAAGCTGGTAACTTTCCATGTCCTGGGTCATTACGCTGCATGCGAGCCAAATCGTTGACATTGAGAGTATGAAGGCTACGACACTGAGGTTATATTTGAGCGAAACCTGAATGTAGCCGTATGCGGTGCCATCGCCCGCTATCGTAAGCGGGAGTATTATGACAAAGGCCGTCAGCACGACAAGAAGCAGCTGGAATATATGGCTTCTTATGGCCGAGCGCCATGTAAGTTTGACTATTGAGAAGAACGAAATCATCGTTTGCGGCAACTCCTATTTATTGCCGAGGAGCTGCTGGATCTTTTTATTGGCCTCATCAATATCCTTCCTGTCGTTTCCGAAAACGGGCGTTTCCGCTTTTTCCTCAGGTGCGGCCTTCTTTACATTTTCATCGGCAAGAAGTTCCGTAAGTTTCTCGGCAACGGCCTTCTTTTCCTCGCGGACAATTTTCTCAGCCGCGGCAGGTGCTTTCTTGTCATCACTGGCGTCCACAGTTTTCTCGGTAAGTTTGCGGAGTATTTCAGTGCCTGATTTTTCGCGTTCGCCGCTTGATAGGTAGTCTGCAATCTTTCCGCCGGAAGTTACGCCGGAGGTATTAGCAATCTCAGTCCTTGCCTTATCGATGACTTCGAGGAAGAACTGCTCGAGTGTTTTCCTCGGGTGTTCGACGCGGAATTCTTCGCCCTTGAGGTTTTCTCTGAGTATTTTAAGGAGCTTCTCCGTCAGTTCTGGATTGAGCATCGGGGTTGTTATAGTGCTCTCCTGGGGGATTGTAAGAAGTTCGCCGAGTGTGCCGGTGGCCCTTATGCTTCCGCCGTAAAGGATTATGACTCGGTCGCAGACATCTTCCACGTCGCTCAGAAGGTGGCTTGTAACAAGAACGGTTTTTCCTCTCTTCTTGAGGAGCAGGATGAGTTCCTTTACCTCTTTGCAGCCGAGCGGGTCAAGGCCGGATGTCGGCTCGTCCAGTATAAGGAAGGAAGGATCGTTTATCATTGCCTGCGCAAGCCCTATTCTCCTGGCCATGCCCTTTGAGAATTCGCCGACTGGGCGCCGTCGCGCATGACTCAGCCCGACCATATCAAGCAGCTGCTCTGACCTTTTTTTCCGTTCTTCCGATGAAAAATTGAAAAGCGCCCCGAAAAAATCAAGAGTTTCCATCGCCGAAAGGTATTTATAAAGATAAGTTTCTTCGGGAAGATAACCGATTCTTTTTTTTGTATCAACGTCCCGGGGAGATCTGCCGAATATCGAAAGGTTTCCGGCGCTGGGGTAAAGAAGACCGAGAAGCATTTTAACGGTTGTAGACTTGCCGGAGCCGTTCGGGCCGAGAAGTCCCAGCACCTCGCCTTCTCTTACTTCGAAATCTATGTCGTTGACGGCTTTAGCTTTTGGTCTGCCCCAAAAATCCCTGAAGGTCTTTGTGAGCCCCGTTGCTTTTACTACTGGAACACTGTTTATTTCAGGCATTTTAGGGTATCCGCAATTTACTGTGATTTCAATGCTTTTTCGGCGATGGTGTATTCTTCGCCCGTTCTGACCAGCCTTGCACTATTGAAAAGTACTATGAGAGTGCTGAAGGTATGAAGAACGGCGGCGGTTATCGGCGACATCCAGCCGAAAACCGAAAGTATTATTCCCCCAAGCACAAACACCATTCCTATGAAAAGGTTCTGATTTATTATCACTCTCGATTTTCTGGAGAGGGAAACAAGAAGGGGAATCCTTCTCAAGTCATTGGTCATAAGCGCGATCGAAGCACTGTTTATTGCAATATCGCTTCCAATGGCACCCATCGCGATGCCGAGGTCACCGGCTGCAAGAGCTGGCGCATCGTTAACACCGTCACCTACTACCGCCACTGGGCATTCCTTTTTCATCTTTTCGACATACTCGACCTTGGATTCGGGCAGGCATTCGCTTCTATATTCTTCAATGTCAAGGGTTTTCGCAACTGATGCCGCGACTGATTCACGGTCGCCCGTCACCATCGCGCAATACTTTATGCCAAGCTCTCTAAGCTTGCTTATAGCCTCGCGGGATTCGTTCCTTACCTTATCTTTGAATCCAATCCAGCCAAGAACTTTTTTCCCACAGGCAACATAAACCATGCTCATTCCGACACTTTCGACTTTTTCGCTTTCGGAAAGACCGTCACCGACGGAAATCCCATGTGACTCCAGAAAACTGCGGCGGCCGACTATGCAAATATCAGAAGCCATCAAGCATTTTACGCCCTTTCCGTGTACTTCCTCAAAATTAGAAACTTCGTTGAGCTTAAGACCCGCTTCATCAGCAAGAGTCTTTAAGGCACATGCCGCGGGATGATTGCTGTGACTTTCCACTGATGCAGCCGTAAGAAGGAGCTCGGCAGGTTCGACGCCTTCGGCAGGATTAAGCCTTGCGACTGAGAGAATTCCGCAGGTGAGGGTACCAGTCTTGTCGAATACAAACGCCTTGATTTTGGCAGCCAATTCAAGATGGCTCACATTTTTTATAAGAATTCCGAGACGCGCCGCGGCGGCGACCGCTGCGACTATCGCCGAAGGTGTGGCAAGTACTACGGCGCACGGGCAGGCAATAACCATTAGTGTTATTACGCGGTTAAGGTCAAAATTTGAAACCCACCATGTTACGCCGGCAATCATGAGAATAGTGGGTGTGTAGTAACCGGCATATTTATCGATGATCCTGACAATGGGAGTCCGGGTTTTTTCCGCGGCTAGAATCATGTCCTTGACCTTGCCAAGCGTAGTATCCTTGCCTACCTTTGTAACTTTGACATCTATCGCGCCCGTAAGGTTCTGGGTGCCGGCAAATACGTCGTCGGATTCATTCTTGTCGACCGGCAGGGACTCGCCGGTTATCGACGCCTGATTTACAAAGGTCTGGCCTTTTACAATCTGTCCGTCTATCGGAAAGTTCTCGCCGGGCCTGACGCGTATCACGTCGCCGAGAATCAGCGATAAAACATCGACGTCCTGCTCCCGGCCTTCAACTATTTTCCTGGCCGAATGCGGGGTAAGTTTTATGAGTTCTTCAATTGAGCGCTGTGCTCCGCTCGCTGTCCTCGACTCGATTATTATTGTTACCAGAAGGAAGAAAGCAATGACGCCCGCAGTCCTGAAGTCGCCGCCGGTGAATGCCGCGAGTATAGCGAGAGCGACAAGCTCATTCATATAAACCTTTCCGTGGAAAAGGTCTTTTACTGCGGTAAAAATGATTGGAAGAGAAAGAATCATCGCTCCGATGAGGGCACTCAGTTCGAAACAGAAGGTCTGATCCGGCAGCCACCATTGAAGGATGTATGAATTAAGTACAAAGTAACCGCCAATCATTGCGGCGCCTAGACGGCCCATACTTCTCTCGTGTCCCTCGCCTTCAGAGATGGGGCCACATATCGGGCATGTGTGCCTATTTTCCTGGCCGTGGTCATGCTCGCTGCAATTTATTCCGGTGCATTGTGCGGCTTCTGGCATATTTTAAGCTTCCTTACTTTTTATCGGGCGTTTTCCGTTCCTTGACTTCAGGCGCTTCCGGATTGATCTTCAGCCTGACTTCCTGAGCTTTTCCATTTGCAGAGGAATTGAGGATATATTTATCTTTTGCCGAGGACACAGAATCAGCCAGGCAGTTTGAGAATAGTGTTACGAGTACTGTTCCGGGATTCAGTTTATACTGCTTGAGTATTTCGCTGAAATATTTTTGATCGGCCATTACCTCTGCGACTGTGCGTTTTTTATAGGCTTCCGCCTCAGCCACAAGCCCGGCGCTGCCGGAAATTGCGCTGTTCTGTTCTTCAGTCGTATATTTTTCGGCTTCCTGAAGCATACTTGATTTTTCCTGCTCGGCCTCGATTACCTCGTTGAAGGCAGCCTTGGTTTTTGCGGGCGGGAAGCTCGTATCGAGCTGGACGGCATCAATCTCTATACCGATGTCCATGGCGTTGATTTTTTTCACATACAAGGACTTTACCTCACTTGTGAATTCAGACGAGTTTTTATAGAGGACATCTACGCTTTGCGCGGCGGAAACACAGAGAACGACACTGTCGAACACAGCCTTCAATAAGGTTCTGGGGCCGCGCGTCCCGACAGGTTCATCGGTCTCAGGAGACCTGAAAACTTCGTCGGGTGCCGTCGGGTCTTCGGGGCAGAGGCATTTAAGGTAATATTTTTCGGGGGAGATAACCCTGTATATGACGGTCCAGGCGCTGTGCATTATATTTTCATCGCCGGAAAGGACATATCCGTCTTTGCCGGGGGCAAGCCCAGCGGGCTGTTGCTCCATCTCGGGGTCGCTGAACGCTCCCCTGCCTGAAAAAGGCATAAATGCCTGCGATACAAAGGTCTGGCGCGAACGTGGTACCTTGAGCACGGTATTGACCGGGTAAGGGAACACCCAGTGCCAGCCGTCCTCATATTTCTGTTTATACTCGCCGAACTGGAAAACGAGTACATATTCCTGCGGGTCGACCGTAAAGTAACCGCCGAAGGTAAAGTAATATATGAGCATGCCGACGATTACAGCGGCGAGCACGAAAAATGCCGCCTGCATTGCCTTTATGAGGGACGCTAAACCGCCTCCGTACTGGCTCGGCATATTGTCTTCGCCGTGTCTTTCCACAATGTTGTTTTTATCACTTGTGTTCATATTGGAAAACCGTCTCTATTTTTTATTTGCCGGAGCTCTGCGGACTTCCGGCTGACTTTTTGGTGGCAGCTCTTTTACTTTTCCTTCGAGTTCTGAGGCGTTCAGCTTAAAGAGATCGAAGGGGGCGGAATCTGTATCAAGAACAAGGGTAGTTTTTGTCTTCATGATCTTTCTCAGCGAGTCAATCTTTCTGAGGAACGCGGCAAGCGCGGGGTCCTGCCTGAAGACTGAATAATATTCCGCGGCTTTCGCATCGCCTTCGGCGCGGATTGTCTTGGCTTCGGCTTCGGCGCCGGAAAGTATCTGGCTTTTTTCCCTGTCCGCTTGTGCCTTCATTATTTCGGCCTCCTTGCGACCCTGAGAACGGTATTCGGCTGCGGCGCCCTGGCGCTCGGTTATCATTCTATTGAAGACTTTGTCGGCTATTTTCTCTGGCAATTGGATAGAATTCACTCCGACTACGCCGACTTCGATGCCTATCTTTTCTGCGTTGGCGGCAATCTGGACACGTATCTCGTTTTCAATTTCTGAAAGCTTTACTTTGGAACTGTCGGTATTGACTATCTGGTCAAAACGGTAACGGCCGATAACGGCATTTTTACTTGTTCTCATGAAACTATTGAGTTGCTCTTCGGCGTTCGGGATAGTGATAACGCTTTTGAAGAATTGGACGGGGTCGGTTATTCTATAAACTATAAAGATTCCGATGATAATATTTTTTTTATCGTTAGTGAGGGTTTCTTCCAGTTTTCCCACATTTCCGCTGAAACTACGGTTTCTTCTATCGAACTTGACTATTTTTTGTATTGGGTAAGGCCATTTGGGAAAAAGCCCTGCACCCCTGTCAATAAACTTGCCCTGACTGTCAAGGTTTGAGATATTGCCGAGTGTCGTGACAACGGCCCATTCGGTGGACTTTACCTGGTAGGTGAAGACGGCGATAATAAAAATACCTGCCACTATAAGGCCCAGGAACATGGTGCCCCAATGGCGTGTACTCTTTGGCGGGTGACTGTCTTTCGAGGACATTATGCTGAACTCCTTGTTTTATTTTCCGCTGGATATGTCTCCGAGGTCCACATCAAGTAAATCGAACCTCGTCTTGCCTTCAAGATTTATTTCATATATTTCGTAGGGGAAATTTCTCGACATTATGTATTTCCTGGAATCCTTGCAGTCGGTTTCGAGGAAATCAAGATATGTCCTGAGCCTGAAAATTCCAGGCATTGCCCTGTAGGCTTTGAGTTGTTTTATGAATCTTTCGCCTTCGGCCGCGGCGACTTTTACGGTATTAATCTTGTACGCCTCAGCCTCGTATCCCAATCTTACGGCCTTTGCTTCGGCTGAAGGGATTATTTCGCTACGGTATCTCTTAGCGTCGAGTACAAATTTTTCCTTTTCCTCGCGAGCACCAATCACGTCCTGGAAGGCTTCTGAGACATTGCCGACAGGTGGATGAGCGTCATGCAGATTCACAAAGAGTATATCTATGCCGAGATTATTCCTATCAACTTCCTGTTGAAGGAGATTCTTGAATTCTTCGGCGGTTCTGCCGCGGTCGACGGACATTACATTGAGGATGTCCAGACTGGCGAGATATTTGACCGCGACCATCTCTCCGATATTCTTGAGGAGAGCATTCGGGTCTTCATTTCCATAGGCGTATTCGGCAATCTTGTTTCTACGTATTTTGAACTGTACCGGCATGCTCACACTGAGGAACGAAACGGAGTTGTCGCTTTCAATCCTTGATTCAGCGGCGACAACGTACCTTGACTCTTTCCCGTAGTGATCCTGAGTCCAAAGCACTACACGGTCGTCCTTCTTTTTCCCTTTTTTCACGTTGTCCTTGGCGGATGACATATCCGGACCAATTACTATTTGGTGGACTTCATCGACCTTGAAGCGGTCTATAGCGCCGAAGGGCCATGGAAGTTTGAAGTGTACTCCGGACCGGATGGGGCTGTTCACATCCAGCCGGCCGAATTCCGAGCGTATGCCTATTTCGTTGGGACCGACCTCACAGATGCAGGTAAAGAGCCACAAGGTAAAGATCCACATAATAAAAAGAGGGACCAGTGATTTCTCGAAAAACGAGTATATCCACGTTTTGGATACCTTGAACCCGAACTGATAGTCAAGAGTGTCGGCAATGTTTCTGACGAATCCTCCCGGCTCGGTAAAAAGGCAGAGGAGGCGGCTCTCAAAAATTGGTCTTTCCTCTTCCATCGTGCGCGGCCTGTAAAATTCGCTTATGAAACTTACGATAAATTCAGCTCCGAGTACCGCGAAAAGAGCAGACAATATATTTCTGAGATAGTAGTCCGTGCCGGGGTAGCCGAATTTGTTCATCAGCGCGGCGAGCGTCGCGAAAAGGGCCGCGATAAATGAGGCAATGAGCCACGCTCCGGTTGGCCTCAGCCAGCGGAAATCCTTAGTTCTCGACTGTCCCAGGCAGAAGGCGCCTCCGAAAAGGCTCACAATCATCAGAATTGACGAGACAAAGGCTGTATGAAGGGCGCTGACGGGTGCGATGTACCCGACCCGGAAACTCCATTGCCGCCAGAAAAGAGCCAGGCTTATTCCTATACATAACGCACCAAGGCATGTTATGACATACGGCGCATATTTTCTGTAGTTGATAAAAGTCTTCTGTGATGAAAACCTTATATCTTCAACGTCGAAGGAGCGGTCTTTTCTCTTTGCCAGAAGTTCTTTTTCCTCGTCCTCCTGCGCAGACTTGCCGCCCAGAAAACCGTGAAGCAAAGTAGCAACCGAGAAAAGAAAGCTCATAAGCAACGGTATCAGGCAAAGCGAATATGTGTCGAGTCCCGCCCAGCCGTAGACCAGCTCAGGGATTATTATAACCGTGGCGAGCGTAGCGCTTCCCAGAGCGGCAAGCACCGATAACAAAACGAGCATCCGCGCGTTTCCCATCTTTGTATGAATCGCGTCCTTCTCCGGCATAATTTCCTTTATTAGAATGAAAGTCCCATTATTATAGCACGTTGCCTTTTCAAAAACAAAGCTCAAAAACTAAAAAAGAGTGAAACTCTCGGAAATGGCTAATATTGAATGCCGCATTGCGTCTTCAGGAACTTCAATATAAAAACCGCTTGCGTATGAGCTTTTTTATATTATCGTATTATGATTGACTGAATCAGCAGAATTATGAGGACTAAATGAAAAAACTTTTCGGAACAGACGGAATAAGAGGCAAAGCCAACGCATACCCCATAACACCGGAAATATCTCTGCAGCTAGGAAAAGCTATCGCGCATGTTTTTGGTGCGACAGGCCACGGCTCGCTAAAAGCGGTACTCGGAAAGGACACGCGTCTTTCAGGTTATATGATCGAAACCGCACTGACAAGCGGACTCCTGAGCATGGGAATGGATGTACTCGAAGTCGGTCCTATGCCCACCCCAGCGGTCGCCCACCTTACCAAATCAATGGGCTGCGCATGCGGAATCATGATAACGGCATCACATAACCCATCTGCTGATAACGGGATAAAGGTTTTCGGGCCGGATGGTTTCAAGCTCCAGGATGAGATTGAAAAGGACATAGAAGAGCACACCCTCGGCGGTGAGATACGAAGTTCGCACATAGAACCCGACATGATAGGTAAGGCGTATAGGATAGATGACGCCAGAGGGCGGTACATCGAATTCACTAAAAGTTCAATAAAAAACAGGAGTCTCAAAGGGCTTAAGGTTGTACTTGACTGCGCAAACGGGGCCGCCTACTCGATGGCTCCCCTCATATTCAGAGAACTCGGCGCGGAGGTCATTGAGACCGCAAGTAAACCGGACGGACATAATATCAATAAAAACTGCGGAGCGACCTGCTCGGCAACCGCGTCAGCCCTAGTAAAAGAACACAAGGCCGATGTGGGAATATCGCTCGACGGCGATGCTGACAGGGTCATTTTCTGCGACGCAGCAGGCAATGAAGTCAATGGCGACAGGATAATAGGAATGTGCGCGCTGGACGCAAAAGAGCGCGGTACCCTTTCACATAACACGGTCGTCGTCACCAGCATGTCGAACCTCGGGCTTTACGAGGCGATGAACAATTTTGGGATAGGCGTTGAAACAACCGCCGTTGGAGACCGTTATGTAATAGAACGAATGAAAGAAAAGAATTTCAATCTCGGGGGCGAACAATCGGGGCATATAATATTCATGGACTATGTTACCACCGGGGACGGCATTATCAGCGCGCTCCACGTTCTCAAGATGATGATGAACCGCCAGAAACCGCTCGCTGAACTCGCGTCATTCATGTCGGAGTACCCGCAACAGCTTACCAATATAGACGTTAAGGAGAAAATGCCGCTCGAATCTATAGCGTCCGTGAGCCGCGAAATCAAGGACTGCGAAGGCGAATTGGGCAAACTCGGACGTACCTTCATAAGATATTCAGGGACAGAAAATAAGCTGAGAATACTTATCGAGGCGAAAGATGCCTCTCTCGTCAAAAAATGGTCTTCACGAATAAGCGACGCTGTCAAAAAGGAACTTTGCTGATGGAATACAGGATTATCCCGACAGACAGCACTCCAGCGATGGAACCCCTCACGTGTTTAAGGCCCCTGCTTCAATGTCATGCAGGCGGGATGACCCTTGAAAATGCTTTCAACAAAAAGCTCTCTTCGCTTGATGTCTCCAGAGCACCCGATGCCGTATTTACGCTAAAAGACCATTTCTGGCCTTCAGCCTCAATGCTTCTGCTCGCGATAAATTCCTCGAAAAATACAGTAATTATCAGTAAAGACGGCGAGAAGCTTGCCTGGGTTTCAGAAGACGGTTCCGAGCCCATTGAAGCTTCCGAAGTTCTTGCCGATGACGACTGCGTTATAATCGATTACCCCTGGGATCTCCTCGCCATCAATGAGGAGATAATAAATTCCATCGAGTATGATGAGATTGAAGGCGTTGTAAAAGAACGCGTTACAATCGAAGGCAAGGTAAAGCTCGGAAAAGGCTCGGTAATCCTTCCCGGCGTATATATCGAGGGGAACGCCGTCTTCGGCGAAAACTGTAAAATAGGCCCCAACTGCTATATTCGCGGAGCAACGTCAGCAGGAGATAAATGCCATATAGGCCAGGCTGTCGAAATCAAAAATTCCATACTTATGGACAATGTAAGCATCGGGCATCTCAGCTATGTCGGCGATTCAGTCATGTGCTCCAAGGTAAACTTCGGGGCCGGGACGATTACCGCAAACCTGCGGCACGACGGCAAAAACCACAGATCAATGGTCGAGGGCTCCCTTGTCGATACCGGAAGAAGAAAACTCGGCGTAATAATCGGCGACAATGTTCACACAGGGATTCATACAAGTTTCTATCCCGGACGCAAAATGTGGCCCGGCTTCTCGACATGCCCTGGCGAAGTCGTCCAACAGGACATAATGCCCGTTAACGGCTGAAAAAGGAAATTTCCCATGCCAGACATATTCGCTGATATCATAGAATGCCTTAAATTCGAAGCCCGCAGTGCGGGTGGCTCCGCATGTGTCTCGCCCGAAGTCCTTCAGGAACTTTATGCCGACATCATCCCTGGAAAAGGCGGGACACAAACCGCCTCGCAGCCATCTTGCCCTTCTGATATAAGTCCAGATCTCGCTTCTCTTGCCGCCGCAGTTTCTTCGTGTAAAAAATGCATACTGTGCAAAGAGCGGAAAAACACCGTTTTGGGTGAGGGTAATCCCTGCGCTGAACTTATGTTTATCGGAGAAGGCCCGGGCCGCGATGAAGATTTACAAGGAAGGCCTTTTGTCGGAGCCGCGGGGCAGCTCCTGACCAAAATGATAAATGCTATGCAGTTCGCGCGGGAGGAAGTTTACATAACGAATGTTGTCAAATGCCGTCCACCCGGCAACCGTACGCCCGAGGAATCGGAGGCAAAAGCCTGCCTTCCCTGCCTGATCCGCCAGGTCGAACTTATAAAGCCTAAGGTACTCGTCCTTCTCGGAGCAGTACCGCTACTGCACTTGCTTGGCAAAAAAGGAATAACGCGTCTGCACGGTGAATGGTCCGAATTCATGGGGATAAAAACTCTTCCCACCTTCCACCCCGCATATCTTCTGAGAAGCCCTTCAGAGAAAAAACACGCTTGGGCCGACCTCCAGAAGGTAATGAAGGAATTTGGAAAAACTTCGCCGGCCAAAGACCGGAACACTTGAACTAATTTTAAAGCCGTCTAATTTAAGACGGAAATATAAAGGCTACAAAATTTGAATGCCACTTATTCAACAATGATAGAAACGGTGAAGAAGACCTTTCGCAAGATAACCTTTTCATCGTCTGACGTTAATAAGAAAAGCTATCTGGTGATGATTAACATCCCCGCGCAGATGGCTAGGCGCGACACTGCCTATGACATCGCGGTAAAGCTTATCCGTGAACACCTGTTTGCTTACACCGAGGAAAAGAGGAGCGAGATTTACGGAGGCATTCTCAAGCTTCTCGGAGAAGTCGTTTCAATTACGGAGCTTGTTACCTTCAAAAAGACAGGAGAAAAAAAAGGAAGCGGTACCGAGGGAATGTATGACTACTTTGTCATCCTCAATGATACGGTAAAGGCCGCCGCATCCCTAGCCCGGCAGGAGCTGGCGATATATAAGGACGAGGGCAGGCTTTCTGAGATTCTGGGGGCCGATGTAAGCTCTCAGATCAGGACTACGGATGAGGTCTTCAGCAACAGCGAAATGAATATCTACCACTGCATAATAGAACTTGTGGATCTTGCGGAGCCGACTGTAAAAAAATACAGGGAATACTGGAAAAAGTCATTTTCCAAGACGAATCAGTCAAGGTATACGAAATCATTTTCCGAGTTCGAGACGATATACAATTCTTTCATTTCTGCCGTATCGGGAGAAAAGCCAAAAGTCGAAGATATTGAACTGCCCGGTGTTTCCGCTATCAATGCTTCCTGAAATATTCCTATATCATTTTATGCCAAAAGCGCGCTTGGTGAAATCCGCCTTCCGGATAAAATGAGGTAGATGTCTTTTCGGGCTGTTCCCAGTTGTGGCTGTAGTTGTAACGGCATACCGAAAATCGCGAGTTCTTAATACTTTTTCCGGCAAGGCCTATTCCAGAAAATGGTATTTTCATGTGTCCCCACCAGCCCTTGAATCCCGATGTCAAAAGGAACTTGCCGGTCTCATACGAAAATCCCGAATCGTAGAACATGCTTTCAAAGGGGACCTGAAGTCTCTTTTCCTCGCCGGGGAGATTAAGCTCAAGCGTGGCCTTTTCCGGAGTCAGGTGCAATTCATAGTAGTTTTCAACGCCATCCGGCTGAAAGAATAATTCCATTACGTCGCCGGTCGCCCAGGTCTTCATGTTCTTGCCGCTCGCGGTATTATACACATCGGAATCTTCCATTATTGCGGCGGCGTGGAGGTATTCTGCGTTTTTCCAGAAGAGCCCCAGCGCCCTTTCTTCCGGAGCCTCATTTGTGCCAAGGACTCTGAAATCTATCGAACCAAGTTCCTCCGGAAAATTTACTGTCGACTCTGTGAGGGTATATGTGACAGGCGCCGGGTCGACCGAAATATTTTTCCGCTTCTCAAGCTTTTGAAAATAGTAGTCTATCATTTCAATTTTCCTTTATGTTTCTTTGTCGGATAAAGTAGCTGTCCGAGTTTAAAAACAAAAACTCTTTTTGACGTTTTTACCTTATTAGTGAAGGTTTTAAACGAAAAAACGGGAGAATGATAATGGATCTGCCGACAGAATGGACGTACGGCGGCTTGCTTGACTGGTCGAGTAAAGATAAACTTAAACTTGGGCCGGCGGGCTTGGCGTTACGGTGCCTCCGCGCCTCGATAAATGAGCACATGGGACAGGCGCATGACTCTACCGAGCTTACGCCGTTAAATTCTATTTATGGCATAATCACAAGTCTCGCAACCGATATGCAGAAGATCCTTTACGGCGTGACTTACGATACTGAGGAGCCCGTTATTCAGTGGGCGGATTACAGGACGCATGACGATTGGGCGGGTGCGACAAGCTGGGACGATGTCGCCCCGCGTTTCACCGAGTCAAGTCTGCTCGACGCCATAGGAGCCGAAGAACTCCTGCCTGTTCCCGACAGACTTTCGCCACTTACGGTGGATTGGGTATATCAACAATACCAACTGCTCAACTCTATGCGCTATTTGGCGCTGACTAGAGACCAGTCGATAAACGCGTTCGGTCTCTACGGAAGCGGCGGGAGCTGGGCGGAAGCCGTTGAGGATTACGAAACGCAGACTCATTTTGTGACAAGCGGGACACATCTCGGTTCGTCAGTTCAGTCGGGCACACCGACAACATATACACTGTCGCGCTGTTCGTTTGTATACGACGCATACGCATATTACACCGCTACCGCCTACGTCGATTGGTATGTCAAAGCGGTAAAGGGCGGTTATGACGCTTTTCACGCACAGGGCTATAATGTCACGGAAGACACTTTTTCGCTGATCTATACCGGAGCGCAGGGTGTTACCACTTTTTCTCTTCAGGATCCGGACGGCGCCAATTCCCCTTCCGCTCGTCCGGCATCCGGGAGCGCGGGCTGGCAGCTCGTGTCTCCGTGGTGGGTAATGGATGA
>MHBG01000062.1 GCA_001804785.1 Lentisphaerae bacterium GWF2_45_14 | reverse complement strand
ATACATCGCCATCCTCCATTTTTACAGAATGGCATAATATAATTGTTATATATTTGAATGCAAATTGGTATTATGAATTATTTATAAAGTTTTTATTTTTTATAAAAGGGATTGACAGTGCTGGTGTTTTTAATTATATTAATCTAGATTAACTAAAACCTTACAAGATATTATAGAGTTATAATGGAAAATACCAAAAAGATACGCAGGGATGATGTGGCGAAGGCCGCAGGAGTATCGAAAGCGGTTGTCACTTGGGTAATGGCGGGTACGGCAAAAGACCGTAAAATATCTGATGCAACGATAGCGAAAGTTGAAAAAGCGATAAAAATGCTCAATTACCGTCCGTGCATATGGGGCAAGCTAATCAACACACAGAAAAGCGGACTTATCGCTTTTATAAGTTCAAACCTTTCTGATCCCAATGCAGGAGAAATTATCCGAAACATAAATATATCGGTGCGCAGGAAAGGATACGGCTTAATGCTTTTCGACTTATACGGGTCAGGTAAATTTTCAAGCGAAAGTATTGTAAAATTTGAAGATTGCCTTGCGGAGGCTTTTATCCTTCATGCGCCTGGAGACGATATACTCAAGTTTTGCTCAAAGGGCAAGTTCGCAGGCAAACCTTTTTGTGTTTTAGGACGGAATATGAAAAATCGTGATATGCCGTCTGTTGAGGTGGATAATTTCAAGGGTGCAGAGTTGGCCATAATGCATTTATTGGAGAAAAAAGTTTTAAAACTCGGAATTATCGCGGATGAAAAACACCTTCAGTATACAAAGGAGCGACTTGAGGGCTGTGAGAAGTTTTTTAAGGCTTATCCTGAATTAAAAACATACCTTTACTTCAGGACATCTTCAGAGAATCAGCACGAGGCGGGAAGTAACGCGATAAAGAAATGGATATCTTCTCGTGAAATCCCTGATGTCGTTTTTGCAATGGGAGACGTTATTGCCCTTGGCGCATTGAGTGAAATTAACGATCTGCATGTAAAATGTCCCGAAGAATTCAAAATAGTGGGATTTGACGGGGCCGTAATCTCAGAATATTCGTCTCCGCCTCTGACTACAGTGCGGCAGCCCTTTGAAAAAATGTGTGAAAAAGCCGTGGAAATTTGTGTTTTAGGAATTAGAGGGGAAAAATTTGACAATATACATTTTTCTTTGGAACCAGAGCTTATCGTCAGAAAAACGACATAAAAGAGTAGGGAGCAATTATGGAAAAAAACGACATAAAAGAGAGAAGAGTACAGTATATGTTACCTTGTGAGTTGCACGAGGAAATGAAGAAGACGCCGCTGATTTATCTGCCGTTGGCGCCGTTAGAGTGGCACGGTCCACATTTGGTGATGGGAGCAGATCCCATAAACGCAGAAAAGACTGCGCTGGCTGTTGCTGACAAGACAGGAGGTGTCGTCTTTCCTACTCTTTACATGGGAACGGAAAGGGAACGTCAGCCGAAAATACTCGAAAGTCTCGGATTTGATAAAGATGAATATATTGTGGGAATGGATTTCCCGAAGGCGAAAGGATTGTTCAAAAGTTTTTATTTTACAGAAGAACTTTTCGCAATGGTCGTTAGGGAGCATATCGAACAGTGCATTGAACATGGTTATAAGTACATATTCATCGTAAACGGACATGGTGCGGTCAATCACAATGAAGTGTTGAAACGTCTTTGCACTGAATTTTCAAATGAATACAAAGGAATAAAAGTCGCTTATTCAATATCGTTTGATGACAAATCTCTTGCGGCTGGATTGTGTTCACATGCCGGTATTGATGAGACATCATTAATGATGTTCTATGATGAGTCATTCGCAAATATCGGCAAACTTCCCGCAAAAAATGAGAAACTCAAATACACCGATTACAGTATTGTAGATTCCGGTGGCTTTGAGGGAAAACCAGGAGAAGGGCACACGGTACCAAGCAATATGGATCCAAGAAGGGCAAATGCTAAAATAGGTAAAAATACATTCAGGAAAATAGTTGATGATGTATGCCGTAAGGTAAAAAGAGCCTTCAGTATATGATAATTTATATATATTTTTATTAACCTAGATTAACAGAAATGGTGGAGCTATGAATAATAAACTTGCAATAAATGGAGGCCCTCCTGTTCGGATGAAGCCGCTGCCGCAGGAATGGTGCGGGGCGCATTATATGGATGAAAAAGAGGTAGAGGCGGTAACCAGGGTATTGTGCGCCAAAAGTCCGTTCCGTTACTATGGATTAGATCTGCAGAACGAAGTATTCAAGCTGGAAAAGGAATTCGCATCATATATCGGGACAAAATACGCACTGGCAGTATCGAGCGGAACGGCTGCTTTGCAAGTTGCTTTAGGGGCACTTGGCATTGGGCCAGGTGATGAAGTCATTTTGCCGGGATATTTCTGGGTGGCGACAGTCGGCGCTGTCGTGCGCTCAGGTGCAATTCCGATACTGGCAGATTCTGATGACACTTTTTCGATAAACCCAGACCAAGTCGAAAAAAAAATTACAGGCAGAACTAAGGCGATCATAACCGTTCACATGGGGGGCGTTATTGGGAAAGTGCGGGAACTTGTCGCCGTGGCAAGGAAACATAATCTGCCCGTGCTGGAAGACTGTGCGCAAGCAACTGGAGCTTTTCAAAAAGGAACGAAGGCAGGAGCGTTCGGCGATATAGCAATATACTCTTTTCAATTGAATAAACATATGACATCAGGCGAAGGCGGGATGATTGTCTCCAATAATGAACAACTTTACCGGAGAGCTTTCGCAATCCACGATCTTGGTTATCCGCGCAATGCAAATGGGCGACTTGAATTCAATGATTCCGCCACCCAGCTTTGGGGCATTGGTTGTCGGATGAATGAACTTACCGGTGCGGTTGCAAGGGTTCAGCTTTCAAAACTTGACATTATCTGCGAGAGGATGCGAGAGGCCAAAAATAAAATCAAAAAAGCAATATCTGATATTAAAGGAATTCGTCCGAGGAATGTTGTTGACCCGAAAGGTGATGCCGGTTCATTTTTGTTACTGACATTTGAGAAAAGAGATATTTCGTTGCGCTTCGTTGAGGCCTTGAGGGCAGAGGGCATTATTGCAGATAAAGGAGGGATGTATCCCGTACACATGGACGACTGGGGGCTTCACATATACTATAATGTGCCAAGCCTAGTCAACAAACGGGGGCTCTCGATGAAAAGCGTTTGGGAATTAAAGGAAAACTCCCAGTCAGATGTTTCATATAGCAAAGGAGCATGTCCGTATTTGGACTCATTGCTTGAACGGACTATAATAATCTGTATAGCATCGACGCTGAATGACAGTGATATTGATGATATTATAAAGGCCGTAAGAAAAATAGCAGAAATGATATTGTAAAAGGAAAAATTAATGGCATTGAAAGCGATATTTTTTGACATGGACGGGGTGCTGGTTTTAAGCGAGCCCCTCCATTGCCGTGCGTGGGTAGAGTTGCTTCACATGCAAAATATAGAATACCCAGACTTTTTCAGACAGGAGGAATATGTGGGAGTTTCTGACAATGCAATAGCCTCTGAATTTGCAAAAAAACTTGAATTGAATGAGCTTCCTGAGATACTTTTAGAGAAAAAACAGCAGTTTTTTTTAAATATGATAAGGTCTGTTAAACTGGAAGCGCCTATAGGTCGAAATCAATTTCTGGAGAAATCGCGGAGCAAATATCTGATCGCAGTAGTTTCGTCGTCATCAAAAATGGAGGTAGAGGCTATTCTGAATAAGGAAGAATTAAACGGGCTTTTTGATTTTATCATTACAGGAGATGACGTAATTAATCACAAACCTTTACCTGACGCATATTTACTGGCATTGGAAAAAGCGGGAGTTACCCCTGACGAAGCGATTGCGATAGAAGATTCTCGAAGTGGCATTGTCGCCGCAAAAAAGGCGGGGATAGAAGTAATAAATTTTGATGGAAATTTCGAAAGTGCCTTTACATTTTTCTGAGTTGAGAGTTCTATGATTTTTTGGCGGAGGTCTTTTTCAAATTTCTCAGCGGTTGCTTTTGTAGTACACCCCTTACAGACTCCGTTATAGTTTTTCCCGTCAACCAGGAAGCGGTAATGATAGAATTTACTTTCCCCCGCTGTTGTTTGTCGTTTGGCTACTGCCATATAAGCCTCTTTTTTAACACTTTAGCTATACTGCTACATACGCCCAAAACAGCAAAGGTCAAATTAATATTTACACATATTTTACGCATTTTTGAATTTTTGTAGTTGCAGCATTTGGTTTACACCCAAAGTGTCGGGAGTTCGAGTCTCTCATCGCCCACCAAATTCCCCTTTAATTAGCCTCAGATTCCAAAAAATCGGATTTTTGCCCCATACTGCTATAATGCCGACAATCTCCGGAGACTGTTATATTTATCGGGATTGGGTGTCGAAAAGGGATGGCTGGTAGGAAGGGACTGACTCTTTGACTGAGAGAGGCTGGGATTTCCCTTTTATTTTTTCCTTTGTTGTCGGGTGCCTGGTCTTGTGTTTCGCAAGTACGGGTTCGTTGCTTTCGCCGATGGAACTTGCTTCGAGATTTTCGAGGACTTCGCGTGCGCGCTTTACGACTTCGTCAGGAAGTCCGGCGAGTTTGGCAACATGGATTCCGTAACTTTTATCGGTGCCGCCGGGAACTATCTGTCTCAGAAATATTATCTGATCGCCATATTCCTTGACAGCGACATTATAATTTTTGACTCCTTTTCGCGTCATGGAAAGTTCCGTAAGTTCGTGGTAATGAGTAGCAAAAAGGGTGCGTGCACGTGAGCCCGGCGTATCGTGAATATATTCGGCGACGGCCCACGCGATGCTGAGTCCATCAAAAGTACTGGTACCGCGTCCTATTTCGTCGAGAATGACAAGGCTTTTGTCGGTGGCGTGGTTGAGGATGTTTGCCGTCTCGGTCATTTCGACCATGAATGTGCTTTGCCCGCGGGAAAGGTCGTCTGCCGCTCCTACTCGTGTGAATATGCGGTCGGTTATTCCGATGATTGCACTCTGCGCCGGGATGAACGAGCCCATGTGTGCCATAAGAACAAGCAACGCGGTCTGCCGGATATAGGTGGATTTTCCGGCCATGTTAGGACCGGTTATTATCATCATCTGATTTTCAGTTCCGTCAAGGAGGGTATCGTTGGGAACAAAGCGCTGTCCGAGCATTTTAGCATCAAGCACGGGGTGACGGCCCGCAGTTATATTGATGGTATCGTCCTCATTGATATGCGGACGGCAGTAGTTGTATTTTCTGGCGCATTCGGCAAGAGATATTGTGACATCGACAACGCCGAGCGCCGATGCGGTTTCCTGTATTCGCGAAGTGAATTCCAGGGAAAAGTTTTTCAGTTCCTGAAAAATTTCATATTCGAGAGCTTTGGATTTATCTTCCGAGCCGAGAATTTTGCTTTCGATTTCCTTGAGTTCGGGAGTGATAAACCTTTCGGCATTGACGAGGGTCTGTTTTCTTATATAGTCGTCGGGAATATTGCCAAGGTTCGACTTGCTTATCTCAATATAGTAACCGAAGACCTTGTTAAACCTTATCTTCAGTGATTTTATTCCGGATCTTTCCTGTTCTTTGGCCTGTATTTCGGCGAGCCAGTTTTTACCTTCGGTAGCGGCGCTTCTGAGCTCGTCAAGTTCCTTATTGAAGCCTTCCTTTATTACTCCTCCATCAGTAAGCAGGATAGGCGGTTCATCTACAATCGCCTCGTTTATTCTTGAAACGAGTTCCGGCAGCGGATGAAGATTCTCCTTTATTTCATTTATAAGCGGGGAATCAAGATTATCGAGGAGGCTTTTTACGGACGGAATGGCTTCAAAGCTCAATGCGAGGGCGCGGAGGTCGCGAGCGTTCGCGCTGCCGATATTAAGACGCGCGATTATTCTTTCCATATCGCGGACCATACATATGATTTCGCGGATTTCGGCAAGCAGGATTGGATCACCGGTCATAGATTCTATAGCGTCGAGACGTTTTGAAATGGACTCAATTTTGCGAAGGGGCCGCAGTATCCATTCGCGTAGGAGACGGCTGCCCATTGGAGTTACGGTTTCGTCCAATATTCCGATTAGCGTATTGGAGCGGTCTTTGCCGGAGATTGGCTCAACGAGTTCAAGATTGCGCTGGGAAATCTGGTCGAGCACCATGTAATCATCAGAGCGGTATGTCACGATTTTCCGCAGGTGCCCTGTTGCACGGCGGAGGTTTTCCGATGCATAGTGAAGCACTGCTCCGGCTGCTGAAACACCGCGTTTCATATCGCGGCAACCGAAACCGTCAAGACTCGCTACCTTGAAGTGGCGCAGCAGTGCTTCTGAAGCGGTATCATATGAAAATATCCAATCCTCGACGGGGGTCCAGAGAATTTTTCCCGATGGGTAAGGATAAGCGGCCTCTGCTTCCCATTTCTTAAGTACCGATTCTGGGACGAGGCACTCTTTGGCCTTGAGACGATGAAGCTCGGTCTCAAGCTCCTGCGCAGTGGAGGTTTCGGTAACCCTGAAATCGGCGGTGCTTATGTCGAGACACGCGAGCCCGAAGGAATCTTTACCGCAGGAGAGCGCCACGAGAAAGTTGTTTTGCTGCGGCGAGAGCACTGAAGAGTCCACCACTGTTCCCGGCGTTATGATGCGACTTATTTCACGCTTGACGATACCCTTTGCGAGGCGGGGGTCTTCCACTTGTTCGGCGATGGCAACTTTTTTCCCGGCCTCAAGCAGACGTGGAAGGTAGTTATCGAGAGCGTGGTAAGGCACTCCACACATGGGGACTCCGGCGCGGTGGGTAAACGTTACGTCAAGTATAGGGCTTGCAATTTTTGCGTCCTCGAAAAACATTTCGTAAAAGTCACCCAGTCTGAAGAGAAGGATGGCGTCTTCCGGTATTTCGGATTTGATCTGCCGGTACTGCTTCATCATCGGTGTTAGACTATCGTCCATCGGCGCCCCTTATTTATTTGGACTGGAAAAAGAAAATATATTTACCCCGGGACTATTAAGCAAGTCTTATATTATTTAAACTGTCTCGCGCCCTGAACAATTCTGTTATTTTCTGCTCATTCTCATTTATCGATATTACATCCTGTTTCAGGTTGGGTGTAGATAGTGGGGCTGGTTTGGTTTTTTCTATGTCGATAATATATAGTTCGCAGCTCTTTCGCTCTCTTTGAACTTCATATATTTAATTTTATTCATCGCTTTCAGGGCAAAAACAATAGAGGTCAGTTTTTCTCTTCAGAGGGTGGTGGTGGTGAAAACGTTGAAAGCTTCTGGTTTTCACGGGTCGAGGTGGAAATTCTTATCGAAGACGTAGTTCTGTGGAACTCTTCGGGCTTGGAATCAAGAGCGGCTTTGGTAAGACTTTCTATCCAGTCAATTTCTTCTTTGGAAAGTGGTTCAATTGCCTTCGGAGGGGGAGCTATTTTCATCTTTTGCATGGGAATGCGCAGGAATATGTCGTTTGCGGAATATATGTCATAGGATGGTCTCATTATTTTAAGCGCCGTCTTAAACAGTTGAGCGGCAGTGTCAAAACTTTCTTTGCTTCCGCTTGATTCCCAATCCAGGAAATGTCTGTAGCCTACAAAGAGGCAGTAGAGGAGACGATGGTCGGATCTGTTCGGGACTCCGGCTTTTACGGGGTCGGGGCTGAGGCGGCCCAGAAGTCCTTTTGCCGCCAGGTGACGATTGAATGAGATTGCCTCTTTGTCATTGGTAATTTCCTCCCAGCATTTGAAGGCTTCTTCTTTTTTCCCGTTTCTGTAGCTATCGAGTCCGAGAAGAAGCTTACCGTCGGTTACCCCCCAGTCAGAGGAACGTGAAATCATAGTTTCTATGAGATGTTTTGCCTCAGGACTATTTGATATCCAGGCTTTACATGCGAGGAGCGTTATCGGGAAGGGAGGGACTTCGCACTCATGTTTTTCGCAAAGTTCATAGATATGTTTTGATATTTTTTCGGCCATTTTGACATGTCCGGAGTTAAGGTAGAAGCGGACGAGTGTTTCAAGATTTCCGAGGTTGTCGTCATAATTGAGAAGGAGCCGCATAACCTTTCCGACCAGGAATGCGTGATCAGACATTCTCGTACTTCTCCGCAGAATTATCATAAGTGGTTCGATGGTCGTAACTATTTCCGCGAAGGAACCTTTGCCTTCACCGAAAACTTTTCTAAGAAACATTATGCAGTCGGAAAGGTGGTTCGGGTATTCAATCAAGGCCAGGAGCATCCACCGCCAGAGGATTGACGGGGTCATAGTCTGTCTGTTGGGAAAACGCTCCCCGAATCTGAGAGCGAGCCGTGCCCATCCGTCGATTACCTTCCATTCTTCCTCTGAATGGGGCTTATTACGCAGCGACTGTTGGGCCTGTTCAAATACCGTATCAGCAATGGGCTCCAGATTTGATGCTGTTTTGGCCCCTAAAATAATTCCGTTGATTATTTTTATCGCATTAAGATGATGTCCGTTCTCAAGTTCGATGGATGCCTCGCCGAGCTTTTCAAAGGGAGCGAACGGCCCCTTCCGCAAAGCCTTCCAGAATGCCGCGGCCTTGGCAAAATCATGGTCCAGCAGGTAGGAGGCCATCCCTGCCTTGTACAGAGCCCATGCGCCTAGGAAACGATTACGGTGTCCCTGGGCTATCGACATAAAGCTTTTCCCGGCCGCTTCGTAGCATCCCTCTGCCATCAGAGCCTCGGGTACGTCGAGCGCAGATACCTTGCCGGGCAGCCCGCGAGTCCGCACCTTTATATCTGAGAACATCAGTCCGGGTCCCAGATGCATAAAGCCGAGTTGCGTGCCGGTGCAGGGAGAACTGTCCTTGAAAAAGAGTATAATCTGTCGATTGAGGCTTACTTTTATAAGTTGTCCTGTAAGTTCTACCTCAAGATGATATTTTTTACGAGGTTCTATTGTGAGGTATTCATTGGAAAATATTTCTACGCCGTGTCGACAAAGTGCGGCACGGGTATTGCCGCCTGCCCCGAAATGGATGCTGTAGCCGTCGAGAAAACCTTTCCAGGGTTTGGGAATTGATGTGTTGAGCATGATAGCGAACTCGCTTATTGTATCTCTGGATTCTTCATGCGGGTAAGTTATAAAGCTCATGGAATAGTAAATATCGCCGATGAATTCGTTTTTGAAAATAAGATACCTGTCAGCTGCGTCTCCGCCGACATCTTCCCCGGGGGATACGGCAAAAATTGTATTTTCGTCAATTCCCCAGTAGGCATCAGAACCTTTGGGAATCATGATGAAATCCTTGCGGTCGATTTCATTGTTCACCGCTGGCCGGAAGAGGGATTTTCCTTCAAACCAAAACTCAAGCGCATCGTTGAGTTCCTTTGCCGATTTAAACCTTTTTCCCGGGTCAGGGTCCATCGCCTGCATCGCAATCGCAGAAAGTTCGGGCGGAATATTACGGCCTGGCGATTTTACTTCTGGAAGGAGAATGGAACCATCGAGTTTCTGACCAACCACCTCCTTTAAACTGTCTCCACTGACTGGCAGTTCGAAGGTAAGCAGCTCATAAAGGATTACCCCGAGCGCGTAAATATCCGTCTCTTTCCCCAGTTCGTTAGCTCCAACAGCTTGCTCCGGAGCCATATAAGAGAGCGTGCCGAGGATTTTGCCGCTCGCAGTCAGAGTATTTTTACGATTATATTCGATACGCGGGAGAAGTGTTTTTACGGTATCGTCGAGGAGAAGTGTCTTGCTTCTGGACATTTCATCCGCCGAAATTTCCCTTGTTGGCAAACTGTCCTCTATTATCACTGTTTTGGAGAGATCTCCAGAATTATAATCTTTTGTCTTTGCCACGTCATCAATAGCGATGGTATGTGTCAAGTCGGGTGCCGGTATCTTAATCTCGGGCCCTATATCGAACTTTTCCTTTAACTGTTTGAGTTTGGAAAACTTGTCCTGGCCCGCATAGTCCTTGAGTACCTTTGTAAGCCCCCAGTCGATTACGTATACATCCCCGTAATTGCCGACAAATATATTCGATGGCTTGAGATCTCTATGTATAAACCCTTTATTGTGAGCGTATTGAATGGCCTGGCACACCCCTGAGAGTATCTGCACCAATCGAAATATGTCGTATTTATCGCGGGCTTCCTCACTGTCTTCCTTCAGACTGTCTATAATGTCGCTTAGAGGTATGCCCTCTATAGGTTTCATTACATAGAAAACATGACCCGTTTCGTCCTTACCCACATCATAAACAGGAGGAATCGCCGGATGCTGGAGCTGAGCCGTCGTAAAAGCTTCACGCAGAAAACGCATTCTGAGCGGATACAAAGCATCCGCCTTCTTCCCTGTCTGGTTCAACACCTTGACCGCGACGAAACGCTGGAGATCAGGGTCTATACAATGATAGACCGTCCCCATGCCTCCGCGTCCGAGAACGCGTATTACATCGTATTTTCCTATTTTTGATGGAACTGTCATGATTCTAATGGCACCATTAAGAGAGTTTAACCCTTCCATCTTGTTTGTCAATACTTTTTAACAGGATTTACTATGTTATCAATACAATATAACTGTTGATAAAAAGTTCCATTTATGCTATAATATTTGTTTAGAAGGTTAACAAAGCTGAGGTGTTTTAATGGCCATGATACTTGAAAAAGGCGGTTTTGATCTCGCCATATCCCGGGAAGAACTGAAAAATCTTGTCATCGACGCGGTAAAGAAAAGCGGAAAAGTACTAAAAAAAATACTTATAATTCCGCCGGATATTACACGGCTCAACTCTATGGCCGGGCCCATGACAGAAATCATATACAAGGAATTTCACGACAAGTGTCATATCGACATCATCCCCGCACTCGGAACACATTATGAGATGAAAGAGCATGAGCTCAGAACTATGTTTGGTCCCGATATTCCGCTCAGCTGCTTCAAGGTACACGACTGGCGCAATGACGTTATCTGCGTCGGCACAGTTCCCGGCTCCGCCATAAAAGAGTGGAGCGAGGGAAAACTTGACTATGAAGTAAAAGTCGAACCCAATAAAATACTTTTTGACAACTATGACCTCATACTTTCTCTAGGCCAAGTTGTCCCGCACGAGGTCGTCGGGATGGCCAACTATACCAAAAATATAATGGTCGGCGTCGGCGGTTCAGATACCATAAACAAATCACATTTCCTCGGAGCCTCCTGCAACATGGAAAAAATAATGGGGAAGGCCGACTCTCCCGTAAGAAAACTCTTCAATTATGGCGTCGGCAAGTTCCTCGGCGAACTTCCAATCCTTTACATGCAGACCGTGATGGCAAAAGGCAAATCCAGCGGAAAAATGGAAATGCGCGGCTTCTTCGCCAGCTTCGACGAGTCCGCCTTCCTCAAGGCTTCAAAACTTAGCCAGAGCACAAACCTCGAACTCCTCGACAAACCACTTAAAAAAGTCATCGTCTACCTTGATCCCGAAGAATTCAAAAGCACATGGCTCGGCAACAAGGCCGTCTACCGGACAAGAATGGCTATCGACGATAACGGCGAACTTATTGTCCTTGCCCCCGGGCTCAAGGAATTCGGCGAAGACAAGGAAATAGACCGGCTTATAAGAAAATACGGATATAAAGGTACCCCATCCACTCTCAGATCAGTAAGTGAAAATGAAGACCTTCGCAATAACCTCGGCGCGGCGGCGCACCTGATACACGGCTCATCGGAAGGACGCTTCAAAATCACCTACTGCCCCGGCAAAAATGTCTCGAAAGAAGAAATAGAGTCTGTGGGGTTTGCCTACGGTTATCTTGACGCGATGCTTAAAAAGTATGACATCGATAAGCTGAAAGACGGCTTGAACACCATGCCCGACGGTGAAGAAATATTCTATATAAGCAATCCGGCCTTGGGCCTCTGGGCTCTAAAAAGAAACTTTCAGGCATAGACTATCCCAGTTAGGCGAAGGGGGATATCCTCCTCATTGCCTCTGGAAGTAAACTCGGAAGATCATCGGCCGTCGTTCCCCGATTTCCGTAAGGCGAAATTTCACCACAGAGCCCATGAATAAAAACCGCCGCCGCCGCCGCCTCTTCAGCCTTGAACCCTTGTGAAAGAAATGTTCCCGTAATGCCGGAAAGAACGTCTCCACTTCCCGCGGTCGCCAGTGCCGGTGAGCCGGAACTGTTTACCCAAACTTTGCCTTCCGGAGTCGATATGACAGTCTTATTCCCCTTGAGTACGGTAACAATGCCAGTCCTTTTTGCTAATTCTACAGACTTGCTTATTCTACCTGCATCATTCAAATCTTCCATCTTAAAGCCTGTGAGGAGCCTTCTCATTTCCCCGGGATGGGGAGTTATGACGCTTTTTCTATTCTGTCTTAATATCTCAGGTTTCAAAGATATGACATTAAGAGCGTCTGCATCTATAACCATCGGTTTCCCGCATGAGCAGATCATTTCAACAATTTCAAAGACTTCCGTTTCCGTACCCATGCCGGGTCCGATTACAATTGAGTCATGGGAATTTATCAGCTCCGTCAGATTGTGGACCGATCTGAAATTGAAAAACCCCGAACCGCCGTCAGGTATTTCCCTCACTATTATGGAACGACTTATAATTGAAACCCTTGAGGCTGCCGCCGGTATGGCGAGAGTAACAAGTCCGGCCCCCGCACGAAGCGCCGCCTCGGCACAGAGGAGAGGCGCCCCTGGATAGTTTGAACTTCCACCTATTACAAGGACTCTTCCACGTGAGTTTTTATGGCTCTGACAGGAAACCCTGCCCAGAATATATCTGATGTCATCCTCAAATATCATTGAAAAATCAGAAGGTACCTCCTCTATAAAACTTTTGGGAATTCCAATATCAACAACCCTGAGGCTGCCGCAATATTCCGGGCCACATCCCAAGGCAAGGCCGCATTTGGGCAGACCTATTGTTATTGTAATATCAGATATTATGGCATCGGAAAATACTTCGCCCGTGCTGGCGTCAAGACCGGAAGGAATATCAAGCGCTATGACCGGCATGCCCGATTCATTAGCTGCCTTTACCCAGGAAAGAAAAGGTTCTCTCAGCTCTCCGGAACTTCCTGTCCCCAACAGAGCATCTATCAATACATCACCTTTACCGAAATCGGAAGGAAAGAACGTTTCCTTTACTTCAACTCTTATTTCAGGCGGCAGCAATGACGCGTGATATGCTGCGGCGCCCTTCAATTCCGAAACACCGCATACGGCATATATTACAATTTCCGTATCGCATATTTTTTTCAGATGCGCCGCCGCGACATACGCATCCCCTCCATTATTTCCCTTTCCTGCAAGAAAAACGAACCTTCTGATATGTGACGGGTGAAGTCTTTCTGCCCATGCTGCGATTATCTCAGATGCCCCTTCTCCTGCCCTTTTCATCAGTTCCACACCTGAAACACCCGCTTCGGAAATGGTGCGTGCGTCAAGTTTTCTCATTTCCTCGGATGTTACAACTTTCATAAAAAAGCCCTCCCGGGATTAATTTAGCATATTTCCCAGAGAGGGCAACTGAACTTTGTATTTGCTGGTCAATGTATTATCACCGTGCATTAAAAATACAACGCGCTGCATTTTTAATGAAAAGCGGGGTTTTAAAAATCGATTGATGGTTTATATTCATTCCCCTCAGGATTTGGATAAAACATAACGAAGGAATGTAGAACTCATGGCAAAACTCATGCTCGGAATTCCAAAGGGAAGCCTTGAAAAAACAACTGTGGAGATGTTCGCAAAAGCCGGTTACAAAATAGAAATAAACTCCCGATCATACTTTCCGGCAATTGATGACCCAGATATAGAATGCATGCTCATAAGGGCCCAGGAAATGTCGCGCTACGTCGAAAATGGTATCCTCGACTGCGGCCTCACCGGACACGACTGGATAGTGGAAAACGGCTCCGATGTAATCGAGGTTTCCGAGCTTGTGTATGGAAAAACGGGAAGAAATCCCCTTCGCTGGGTACTTGCCGTTCCAGAAAGTTCAGGAATAAAAGGACCAAAAGATCTTGAAGGCAAGAAAATTGCTACCGAAGCCGTTGGAATGACAAAAAAATACCTTGAAAAACACGGAGTCAACGCTTCTGTGGAGTTCAGCTGGGGCGCCACCGAGGTAAAGCCTCCCAGACTTGCCGATGCCATCGTCGAAATAACCGAAACAGGCTCCTCTCTTAAGGCCAATAAGCTTAAAATCATTGATGAACTCTGCCAGAGCACTACCCGCTTCATCGCCAATAAGGACACCTACAAAGATCCCTGGAAAAAGGATAAGATTGACAGAATCGCCCTTCTCCTTAAGGCCGTTCTCACCGCCGAAGGCAAGGTAGGACTTATGCTTAACGTAAAGAAAAAAGATCTTGAAACCATTGTGGCAAGACTCCCGGCCCTCGAAAGACCCACCGTCTCCGCACTTACCGAAGAAGGATGGTGCGCGATAAACACTATTGTTGATGAACATGTCCTCAGAGACATCATTCCCCAACTTAAGGCAATGGGAGCCCAGGGAATCGTTGAATATCCTCTAAACAAAATTGTCCTTTAGGCCAAGGAGATATTCAAGATATGAACGCAATCAAAACCCCGCACGCTCCCGCGGCAATAGGCCCTTATTCTCAAGCTGTAAAAACAAAAAACTTCGTCTTCCTCAGCGGACAGCTCGGCATAGACCCGGACTCACGCGAATTCGCAGGCGAATCCACGGCGGAACAAGCGGAACAAGCCCTCAGAAACATAGCAGAGGTGCTGAAAACGGCAGGCGCCAGCTTGGGAAATGTGGTAAAAACCACCGTTTTCCTGAAAAATATAAGGGATTTTTCTGACTTCAATGAGGTCTATAAGAATTTCTTTTCGGAGCCGTTCCCGGCACGGTCCTGCGTACAAGTTGCGGCCCTCCCAATGGATGCAAAAGTTGAAATAGAGGTAATTGCCGAACTCGATAAATGAAAAAGACTCTCGCCTTTTTACCATTTAATGCTTGAAAAATCAAATTACTGGAACATCTTATAAGTCCGTCAGCCCTCAGAAAGCTGGCGTCTAGCTCGGGATGTAGCGCAGCCTGGATAGCGCATTTGACTGGGGGTCAAAGGGTCGCAGGTTCAAATCCTGTCATCCCGACCATTTTTTTAGCCTCGGAAAGGCTGTTTTCCCCAAACAGCCGCACAATTTGCCAAACCCTGCTTTCCGAACAAAAAGTTACACATTTTTAACACATTTTTTCCCGATGCTAGAGGACAGCCTATTTAGAGGCAAATATGTCCGAGGACTTTAATTTATAATTTGAAATGAGTATGATATCCCATACCTTATATGATATGATTTATGAATGGAAATAAAAATTATGGGTTATACGCCGCCATACACAATCAGTCCGGTCATTTTGCGACTGGTAGGACAAATAAGCGAAATCCTGGGTCTTATCAAAGCGTCTTCTTCTAATGCAACAGTTCCCGAACTGCGTCGCGGAAACCGGATAAAAACAATTCAGGCGTCGTTGGCTATTGAAGGAAATACCCTGCAGATCATCACTGCGGCGTTGCCCCAGACCGCCAGCGAATCCGATCAGAACGCGGTCAGTCCGATGCTTGACAAGTTGGAAAAAGCCAACTCGAAACCCGATGAACTTCTGGCAGATTCCGGTTATGGGGCTGATGAAAATGTGCTGAATTCGGCAGCCAGAGGCGTTGAGCTGATTGCTCCGACAACCGGCAAAGACGCTAAAAAAGTCTGCCTGGAGGAATGCGTACTTGATGATGAATCCCGAATTGTTGAATGTCCCTGCGGTAAACGTCCTCTGCACAAAAAATATCGAAAGCGTTCGGGAATTGAAGGGCTGTTCGGGCGGCTGAAACAAACGACAGTTATGAGACGTTTGCGAATCAGGGGTAAAATAGCGGTATTCAACAACATATATTTGATTTTGACAGGCCACAACATCATGCAGATG